>CACZPD010000161.1 GCA_902782955.1 uncultured Erysipelotrichaceae bacterium | reverse complement strand
CCTTTCCGGATAACTGCATAATTGTTTTTGACCTGTATGATTCTGGCTGTTGAGGCGTGAAATGTACCGGAGGTCATGCGGGGAACGGATAATAAAAGGAAAATCAAAAAAACAATAGCCCATGAACTGTCTTCCGTCCGGAAATACCAGATCAGAATACATGCGGAGAAAGAAAAAAGAGGAGACAATGAATAAGTAAATGAAAACAAACAGCACAGAAGTGACAGAAAGATCAGATGATCCCGTACTGTCTTCATAAAGTAATACAGTCTATGAATTTTTCAAGTTTCTTTTCCCCGATCCCTTTTACCCTGAGCAGATCTTCCGGAGACTGGAACAATCCGTTTTGTTCCCGGTATTCAATGATTTGTTCCGCCGTCTTTTTACCGATGCCGGGCAGATTCATAAGATCTTCGACATCTCCCTGATTGACCGATATTTTCATTACTGCCTTTTCTTCTGACTGTTCAGGGATGACGATCACATCATGATCATTGACGATCATATTGCGGTTGATCGCGGTCAGATCCGCGTCTTCATCCGGTTCAACGATATCCAGGATATCGCCGACAGTATCATACCGGTGCATGGTAATCGTCCCTGAATCCTTTACAGCACCCTCGACAGATACTTCGATCGTGTCTTTCTGCAAAGAATCCAGATCCAGCGGTTTGAGATCGGTCTGCAGTATGATAACTAAGAGAAAAATAAAAATAAGCAGCGGTTTCATCGGACATGACCTCCTGCTTATTTTATTTGCGGTTCAATTGATTATTTAGAAACGATTTCGAGAATTGTTACTTTATATGGTTTGGCGGCATTGACTTCAACCGTGTCGCCTACCTTATGTCCCATAATGGCTGCTGCCAGAGGTGTTTCATTGGAAAGAAGACCATTCAGCGGATCTGCTTCAAAGCTGCCGACGATCTTGTATGTTTCTTTTTCATCGATATCCAGGAAACATACTGTTACGGTCAGACCCATTTCTACGGTTTTATTGCTGACTTTCGTCGTATCAATGATCTCGTAATGCTGCAGCATGTTCTCGAGTTCAACGATCCTGCTTTCGATCTGAGCCTGTCTGTCTCTTGCGGCATCATAATCGGCGTTTTCGGACAGGTCACCGAGTGCACGTGCTTCCTTCAGTTCGCTTTTGACTTCTTCACGTGTGACATGAACAAGCTTGTTGTATTCATTGCGAAGGTCTTCAACGCCTTCTTCTGTCAGATAATAGACTTTATTCTCACTCATATTTGATGATCTCCTTTTTTAATGCTGAAACATTATATCACCGGCTTGCCGATGATGCTACTGATTTTTGTGGTGAGCAGGTCGATCGCGACTGTGTTGGATCCGCCTTCGGGGACGATCACATCAGCGTAGCGCTTGCTCGGCTCAACAAACTGCTCATGCATGACGCGGACGGTATCGACATACTGGTTGACGACAGAGTCCAGTGTCCTTCCCCTGTCCTTGACATCCCGCATGAGTCTGCGGATAAAGCGGATATCGGCAGCGGTATCAACGAAAACTTTGATATCGAGAAGTTCACGCAGTTTTTCATCTTCCAGTACGAAGAGACCTTCCAGGATCAGTACATCGCACGGATAGCACTTTTCGGTAATATCACTGCGGGTGTGATGAACGAAATCATAAGTCGGCTTTTCGATGACTTTCCCTCTGAGAAGTGCATGCAGATGCTCGATCAGAAGATCGTTGTCGAATGCGAACGGGTGGTCGTAATTGGTCTTTACCCTTTCCTCCATCGGCTTGTCATGCTGATCTTTGTAATAGTCATCCTGCCGGATGATCAATACGCTCTTTTCATCAGCGAATTTATCTTTCAGTTTTCTTGAAATAGAGGTTTTACCGGATGCACTTCCTCCGGCAATTCCGATGATAATTGTGTTTTTCATGATTATGCCTCTAGCGTGATGACTTCTTTCAGCCTGTCGTCTGTATCATATTTCAGCCGCATCCGGAATATCTTCGGATCGTTGTGCAGCAGTTTTTCCAGAAAGACCCTGTCCCCTTCCCAAAGGGAGAGATCAAGGATCCTTTCCTCCGGTATCCATTCCAGCGTGCCTTCATCGCATTCTGTAAGCTCTCCGGAGAACTCTGTGCAGGTATATACACGGATCTCTTCATCTTCAAGACCGGGATATTCGAATTCAACGATGCCGCGAAGCTTTACTGTTTCAGCGTGCAGTCCTGTTTCTTCCCTGATCTCGCGCATGATGCATTGTTCGGACGTTTCGCCGGGTTCCTGCTTCCCGCCGACTCCGATCCATTTGCCGTGATTATAATCGTTTTCTTTTTTGTTGCGGTAGAGCATCAGCCAGCGCCCGTCCCGTGTCAGGTAGCATTGCGTGGTTCTGATCATTGCATGTATTTTGCCACATTGGCATTATGCTCTTCCAGTGTTTTTGCGAAGTGGATCTCGCCTGTGCTGACATCAGCCACAAAATACAGATCTTCATCATCCGTCGGATGCAGTGTGGCTTCGATCGCCAGTTTGCCGACGTTCATGATCGGGCCGGGCGTCAGTCCCGGATATTTGTATGTGTTGTAGGGACTGTCGAAATCCGGGTTCGTTTCACATGCCATCCAGTGATCTGTTTCCTTGTCAAAGTCGATCGCGTAGCAGACGGTGGAACTGGACTGCAGCGCCATGTCGATCTTCATTCTGTTGTAGAAGACGCTGGCAACATGTTCCATATCTTCCATGGATGACCGTCCTGCTTCATGCTGGACGATGCTGGCGAGTGTATAGAACTGATGGATCGAAAGATCATTTTCCGCGATCTCATCCGCATACTGGTTATATACGATCAGTGACTGATCCAGGATCCTCTTTGTGACTTCCTCAGCGCTCGTTTCGCGGAAGAACTGATAGGTATCCGGCGCGAGGTATCCTTCCATATAGATGCGGATATTTTCATTGAACATCTCATCTGTCAGGAACGGATAGGACTCCATCATGGACCGGATATATTTTTCATCATTCCAGAGGGCGAGAAGATCTTCTTCACTGACAGTGGTTTCAGCCGCGATCTTCTTGGCAGCATCTTTTGCCCAGTCACCTTCCGTGATCGTGACATTGACGGTGTCCTGGTTCGCAGCCAGTTCATCATTCAGATAGGTGAAGATCTTGTTTACATCCCATCCCTTGTCCAGTGTGAAGTCACCGGCTTTGATATTGTTGAGATGATGGAATCGTGCATAGTAGAAAGCCATCTTGGAATTCCGTATGATCCCCTGCTCTTCCAGGTCAGCGCATACTTCCCGCAGGGAAGCACCGGATTCAACCGTAAAGGCAACCGGCTCGCTGTTTGGCTGGACGCTCTTCAGGCTTTCGTTATAATGCCAGTATGCAGCGCCGAGCGTGCCCATCAGGACAATGATCAGGAAGATGATAAGTTTATAGAGGAATGAAGATTTTTTCTTTCTATTCGTTTTCATTGTCTTCTCCTTCGTTCTGGAATGCACCTAGCACCTCAGAACACATCTCCCACTCTTCTTCAGAGATCTCATTCATCTCGCCGTCATCATCATAGGAATACGCAAAAACGTTTCCTTCCAGATCTGCAGGATCCGTGAACAGAACATATTTCTTATTGCGAGAATCATCCTCAAACGTCAGTATGATCTCAACTTCTCTTTCTGCACCGGTATCATCGATGATCATCATACGGTTATCTTCAAACATAAACTTCACCTCATAACAAAAGGCGATAAACGCCTTATTTTGAATCCAGATAACTTTGCAAGATTCCTACAGCCGCAACCTGATCAATTACTTTTTTACGCTTTTTGCGGGAAACATCAGCGGATATGAGAAGCTTCTCCGCGGCCACCGTAGTAAGCCTCTCATCCCAGGTGATCACTTCGATGCCGAAGCGTTCACGCATCTCATCCGCAAATTCAAGAGAGATCTCGCCGCGTATGCCGATATCACCGTTCATGTGTTTCGGCAGACCGATGACGACGGCATCCGGTTTTTCCTGTTCAATGATCTCGCCGACACGCTGAATACACGCTTCATAGTCATCTTCTTCGAAGCGTATCGTTTCGTAGGTTCTGGCGACCATCCCCATCGGATCGCTGATCGCTACGCCGCATGTCACACTGCCGAGATCCAGGCCCAGTACTCTCATTTATTTCTTTTCCTCTAAGTAAAAACGTACCAGTTCTTCAATGATCTCATGCCGCTCTACAGACTGAATAATGCTGCGGGCATTATTATGACTGGAAATGTATGCAGGATCATTGGAGATCAGATAGCCGGAAAGCTGATTGATCGGATTGTATCCTCTTTCTTTCAGTGCTCTTTCAACATGCCTGAGAACTTCATGAATATTCTCTCTTCTGATCTCTTCCGCATTAAAACTGACGGTTACTGGATTTGTATTATCATGGAAAGACATAATAACACCCCCTTTTAGAATATTTTATTCCAAACATGCTGAAAAGTACACAGAGAATCGGGACAATCAGGCTTTCAGAACGCACTCTTTCAGCAGTGCGATCGCTTCGTCGATCCTGCCCGCGTCTTTTCCGCCGGCCTGTGCCATATCCGGACGTCCGCCGCCGTTTCCGCCTGCCAGCTGGGCAGCCTTTTTGACAAGGTCACCGGCCTTCAGACCCTTGGCAATCGCGGCCTTGGAACTTGCCGCAACGAATGTGACTTTGCCGTCCTTTTCGTTGGCAAGGAATACGAAGCTGTTTTCCATACGGTTGCGCATATTTTCCGCGAATGCTTTCAGTCCGCCGTTGTCACGGTCTTTGAACTTCAGGAACAGGCACTGGATGCCGTTGATCTCTTCCTTCTTCGCGAGCATGCTTACTGCTTCAGCGAGCATTGCCTTCTGCTTGCTGAGCTCGTTTTCTTTTCTGAGTTCAGCCATTTCGGTCTGGAGCTGGGCGATCTTTTCCTCAAGTGCTTCCGGTGTCTGGGCCTTGATCTTGCGGCACGCGTTCTTCAGCAGTTCTTCCTCGTGCTTGAATGCCTTATATGCTTCCTTGCGGGTCACGCTTGTAATACGTCTGATGCCGGAACCGATGGATTCCTCGGAAACGATCTTGAATGTACCGAGGTTGCCGGTATGGCTGACATGTGTTCCGCCGCAGAATTCCTTGGAGAATTCACCCATGGATACTACGCGGACGCTGTCACCGTATTTTTCATCGAACAGCGCGATGGCGCCGGTCTTCTTGGCTTCCTCGACCGGAAGGACTTCCGTCTGTACCGGGACATCCGCGAGGATCATCTCATTGACTCTTTCCTCGACCTGTTCGATCTGTTCTTCTGTAAGTTTTTCATAATGCGTGAAATCGAAACGTCCGTATTTCGGACCGTTGTAGGAACCAGCTTGTGCTACATGCGTACCTACGATCTCACGCAGGGCTGCCTGGAGGAGATGCAGGGACGAATGGTTTGCCCGGGTCAGCTGGCGGTCTTCATAGTTGTATTCCGCTTCAACAACATCACCAAGTTTGACGCTGCCTCTTTCAACACGTACATGATGCAGGTGCTGCTGATGCGGCGCTTTCTTGACATCTGTAACTTCGCATACGCATGCATCGCTGCGGATCCATCCGGTATCAGCGCACTGTCCGCCTGATTCCGCATAGAAGCATGTCTGATCAAGGATGATATCGCCTTCATCAGTTATTTCATCCACTTTGACGCCGTCCTTGAACAGACCGATGACAGTTGCTTTGCAGGATGCTTCCGTATAACCGATAAATTCTGATTTTTCTTCGAAATCCATCAGGTCTTTGGACTGGGAGGACATGGACTGGGCATCAGCGCGCGCGTTCTTCGCACGTTCACGCTGTTCAGCCATCGCCTTTTCAAATCCTTCGCTGTCGACTTCATAACCGGCATCTTCCGCGATCTCGCTGGTCAGTTCCTTCGGGAATCCGTAAGTATCGTACAGTTTGAATACCACATCACCCGGAAGTTTCTTTGTGTCCTTATGTGCCGCAAGAGCGTCATTGAGGAGGTTTTCACCGAAGATGAGTGTCTTATGGAAGGATTCTTCCTCTGTTTTCACAAGACGGCTTACGAGGTCCACTCTGTCGAGCAGGTACGGATAATAGCCCTTCATGTTTTCCGCAACGACTTTGACCAGCTGGTACATGAAGCTGCCTTCAATACCAAGCTTGATGCCGTAGCGTACAGCTCTGCGCAGGACACGTCTCAGGACATAGCCGCGGCCTTCATTGGAGAATGTAGCGCCGTCGGAAAGCGCGAAAGTTACAGTACGGATATGGTCAGCGATGACACGGTATGCCATCTTGTATTCTTTTTCATCATAGGAATGCTTTGCGATCTTTTCCGTTGCCCGGATGACCGGCAGAAACAGATCTGTGTCAAAGTTCGTTTCGCCGTTCTGGATCAGGCATACAAGACGCTCGAGACCCATACCGGTATCGATGTTCTTCTGCGGCAGCTCCTTGTATTCGGAACGCGGTTTTTCACCCGGACGGCAGTCATACTGGGAGAAGACGATATTCCATGTTTCGATATATCTGTCATTTTCCATATCTTCAAAGAAGAGTTTCTCGCCGAGTCCCTGCGGATCATATTCCGGTCCGCGGTCATAATAGATCTCGGTATCCGGTCCGCCCGGCCCTTCGCCGATCTCCCAGAAGTTGTCATAGGATTTATGGATATGCTTCGGGTTCATGCCGACTTTGATCCAGAGGTCATAAGCTTCCTGATCATCCGGATAAACGGTAACATACAGCTTTTCCGGATCAAAACCGATCCATTCCGGACTTGTCAGGAATTCCCATGCCCACGGGATCGCTTCCTGTTTGAAGTAGTCGCCGATGCTGAAGTTGCCGAGCATTTCGAAGAAAGTATGATGTCTGGCTGTTTTGCCGACATTTTCGATATCGTTTGTACGGATGGACTTCTGGGCGTTTGCAATTCTGTTGCAGGCAGGTTTCTCCGTTCCGTCAAAATACTTTTTTAATGCAGATACGCCGGCGTTGATCCACAGCAGCGTCGGATCGTTATGCGGGATCAGACTGGCTCCCGGTTCGATCATGGATCCCTTTGAAGCAAAGAAATCCAGGAACATCTGTCTGACCTGATCACCGGTTAATTGTTTTGTACTCATTTTCAATACCTCCTAATAAAAAAAGCACCAACATCCAGGAACGTAAGAACGCGGTACCATCCTGGTTCATGCGGAGCATGCACCTTAATTGACCCTTAACGCCGGGGAGCGTCGCCTATTAAGCGCGCTGGTGGAGAGAGCTTCGTTTCGATGTCCGTACAGGCTTTCACCGCCGCCTGCTCTCTGCAACAGGAACACCGCACTACTTATTCTCCGTCATAGCTTTAACGCGGAATATTTTACCATTGATTTGGCACGAAATAAAGAAAATCATTGTGTAAATGGAGACTTTTTTATAAGATATTCCTAATACTATGGAGGAAATCTCGATGGAAGTTAAAAACGAAACAAAAAAAGAACTCATGCTTGGCAATAAAGCCGTGGCCCGCGGTCTTTATGAAGCAGGAGTTTGTTTTATTTCCAGTTATCCCGGCACACCCAGTACCGAGATCACGGAAGAAGCAGCGAAATATGATGAGATTTACTGCGAATGGGCACCAAATGAAAAGGTTGCGATGGAAAGTGCTTTCGGCGCCAGCCTGGCAGGCAGACGTTCCTTCTGCGCCCAGAAGCATGTCGGACTGAACGTTGCGGCGGACCCGCTTTATACCATGTCCTATACCGGTGTCAATGCCGGCATGGTCATTGCGGTAGCGGATGATCCGGGCATGCATTCCTCACAGAATGAACAGGACAGCCGTCACCATGCGATTGCTGCAAAAGTGCCGATGCTCGAACCGTCTGATTCCCAGGAAGCACTTGCCTTTACAAAACTCGCCTACGATATCTCCGAAGAATACGATACGCCGGTTCTCCTGAAGATGTGTACAAGAGTCGCGCATTCCCAGTCAGTTGTTTCCCTGTCCGAAAGAGAAGTACCTGTCAAGGAATACGAAAAGAATATTGCAAAATATGTCATGATGCCGGGCAATGCCCTGAAAAGACATCCGTTCGTGGAAGCAAGAACAAAGAAACTGACAGCCTTTGCGGAAACATCCGGCATCAACCGCATCGAAAAAGGCGGAAACAAGCTTGGCATCATCACCTCTTCCACTTCCTATCAGTATGTGAAGGAAGTATTCGGAGATGAAGTATCCGTTCTTAAACTCGGCATGACCAATCCCCTGCCGGAACAGCTGATCCGTTCCTTTGCGGCAGAAGTTGAACAGCTGGCAGTCGTGGAAGAACTGGATCCGATCATTGAAAACCATGTCCGTTCTCTCGGACTCGATGTGATCGGCAAGGACCGTCTTCCGATGATCTATGAATTCTCACAGAATATGATCCGCGAAGCATTCGGCAGGGAAACAAAAACCGGCCGTACGCTGAATGAAACGATCCCGATGCGGCCGCCTGTCATGTGTGCCGGCTGTCCGCACAGAGGAATGTTCTACACACTGAAGAAGAACCGTGTTACCGTTCTCGGTGATATCGGATGTTATACGCTCGGTGCCGTTGCACCGCTCGGCGCGATCGAAATGACGCTCTGCATGGGCGCTTCCATCGGTGCCGTGCATGGTTTCAACAAGATCCTCGGCAAAGACAGCGAATCAAAGACAGTAGCCGTGATCGGTGATTCCACATTCATGCACTCCGGTATGACAGGACTTGCGAATGTTGCCTACAACCAATCCAATTCCACAATCATCATCCTGGATAACTCCATCACCGGCATGACCGGACACCAGCAGAATCCGACTACCGGATACAATATCAAAGGCGATCCGGCCGGCAAGATCGACCTCGAAGCACTCTGCCGTTCCATGGGTTTCAGCCATGTCCGTGTTGCGGATCCGTACAATCTGGCGGAATGTGACCGGGTCCTGAAAGAAGAACTCGCTTATGAAGGTCCTTCCGTGATCATTTCCAGAAGACCTTGTGCCCTTCTCAAGTATGTAAAGCATAAAGCACCGCTGAAAGTGAATCCGGAAAAATGTGTGGGATGCAGATCCTGCATGCAGATCGGATGCCCGGCTGTATCCATCAAAAATGGCAAGGCATTCATCGACAATACATTATGCGTAGGCTGCGGTGTCTGCAGCCAGATGTGCAGATTCGATGCGTTCGAATCCACAGAGGAGGCGTGATATGGAAACAAAGAATATTATGATCGTCGGTGTCGGCGGACAGGGTTCCCTGCTTGCCAGCAAACTGATCGGCCATCTTCTGCTCGCACAGGGCTATGATGTCAAAGTCTCTGAAGTTCACGGCATGAGCCAGCGCGGCGGCAGTGTCGTTACTTATGTACGTTTCGGGGATAAAGTCTATTCACCGGTCATCGACCGGGGAGAAGCGGATTACATCGTTTCCTTCGAAGCGCTCGAAGCGGCTAGATGCCTCCCCTTCCTGAAAGAGGACGGTGTCATCGTTACAAATACCCAGCAGATCGACCCGATGCCGGTCATTACCGGCGCGGCAGTATATCCGGAGAATATCATTCAGAAAATGAAGGATACCGGTGCCCGGATCGATGCACTTGACTGTCTGTCAATTGCCGAAAAGGTCGGTTCCTCCAAAGCTGTAAACATGGTGCTGATGGGCCGGCTGTCTCATTACTTCGACATTCCGGAAGAGGCCTGGATGGCATCCCTGGAGGCAATCGTTCCGCAGAGATTCATTGAAATGAATAAAAAAGCGTTTGCTTTAGGAAGAGAGACAGAGTAAAGTAATTGTTATATTTTTCCGGTGAAAACCGTTGGAAGGGAGAGACCATGGAAAGATATTATCAGAAAGAGATCGAATGCGCACCGCGTGAGGAGATCCGGAAACTACAGGATGAAAAACTAATTCGACAGGTTCAGCACGTATGGGACAATGTGCCTTATTACCGTAAGAAAATGGAAGAAAAAGGTGTTACACCGGATGATATCAAATCGGTTGATGACATTTCGAAGCTCCCGTTTCTCAGCAAGGCTGATCTTCGTGAAGCCTATCCTTACGGACTCATGGGCAAACCGCTGAAGGACTGTGTCCGTATCCAGTCAACTTCCGGGACAACAGGAAAGCGCGTTGTCGCATTTTATACCTTGAAGGACATTGATTTATGGGAAGACTGCTGCGCACGTGCGATCATGGCAGCCGGCGGTACAGATGAAGATGTCTGTCAGGTTTCCTATGGATATGGTCTGTTCACAGGCGGACCCGGACTGAACGGCGGTTCGCACAAAGTCGGCTGTCTGACAGTCCCGACAAGTTCAGGCAATACAGACCGTCAGATCATGTTCATCATGGACCTTTCTACTACCATTCTCTGCTGCACACCGAGCTATGCGGCGTATCTCGGGGAACGGATGAAGGAAATGGGCTACGGACCGGATGATATTCCGCTCAAAGCCGGCATCTTCGGCGCTGAGGCATGGTCCGAGGAAATGCGTATGGATATCGAAAAGACACTCGGTATCAAGGCATACGATATTTACGGACTGACAGAACTGTCAGGACCCGGCGTTGCCTTCGGCTGTTCCGCACAGGACGGCATGCATATCAATGAAGACCACTTCCTGCCGGAGATCATTGATCCGGAGACACTGGAAGTGCTGCCGGAAGGCGCCCAGGGCGAACTGGTATTCACAGCTCTCGATAAAGAGGCATTCCCCCTTCTGCGCTACCGTACAAGGGATATCTGTACACTGTCACGCGAAAAATGTTCCTGCGGACGTACGCACATCAAAATGTCCAAGCCGAAGGGACGCAGCGATGACATGCTGATCATCCGCGGTGTCAACGTGTTCCCGAGCCAGATCGAAACCGTTCTTCTCAACCAGGGTTATCAGTCCAATTATCAGATCATTGTTGACCGTGTGAATAATACTGATACACTGAATGTAGAAGTCGAAATGACAAACGAAATGTTCACGGATAATGTAGGTGAGATCGAAGAGAGACAGAAAGCACTGGTTGAAGCCCTGCGCTCCATGCTGGGTATCCGTGCGAAAGTCACACTGGTTGCGCCGAAGTCCATTGCCAGAAGTGAAGGCAAAGCAGTTCGTGTTATCGATAAGAGAAAGATCTGATCGGAGGATATCATGAGCATTAAGCAAATCTCTGTATTTCTGGAAAACAAACCAGGCAGACTGCAGAAGATGACAAGCGTTCTCGCAAAGCATAGTATTGATATGCGTGCGCTGTCTCTTGCGGAAACAAAAGATTTCGGTATTGCGAGGATCATCGTCAATGATGTTCTCGATGCTGTCAACGTTCTGAAAGATGCGGATTTCAT
>CACZPD010000160.1 GCA_902782955.1 uncultured Erysipelotrichaceae bacterium | reverse complement strand
TTTTCAAAACTGTTCAGCATGAATACGCCGGCATAAAAGATACCGGAAAGCAGCGCGATCAGATCACCGAGCCATTTGCCGGTAGAAAGCCCTTCAAAGAAAAAGCACAGGATACCGATGAATACGATCACAAGGGATATGATCCCGGTCCTGTCAGGTTTTTTACCGAAAAACAGATACACCATCACCATGATCCAGACCGGCGCGGTGTACTGCAGGATGATCGTATTGCCGGCAGTTGTCAGTTTATTGGCAATCGCGTAGCAGGTTGTGACGCCTGCCATGGATACAGCCCCGATCATCACTGTCGGATTGATCTTCAGCCTGTGATGTGTCATGAGGATATACAGCCCGATCACGATGCATGCGATCAGGTTCCTTGCCCCGTTGATGGCCAGTGCGTTCCAGGGGATCAGCTTCATGAACAGGCCGCCTGTCGCAAAACATAACGAAGCTGCCAGTACCATCAATATCGCGATCCGGTGCATATCTTTTGCTGGAAGTGTATCTTTTCTCATGTCCTGATGCCCTTTCCGATGCTTGCGGGTATTATACCATTGAAAACCCTGCTTCGCATTGAGAATGCCAATATCCGGAAAAACAGTCATTCAAAACTGAAATTTCATGGCTGCATGTAAAATTGTCGTTTACCATCTCTTTTAAAATCCATTATCATTATGTATGGAGGTTTGATTATGTCCAAACTGTTCAATGATCCTTTTTCACTGATTGTCATTATCTTTGTGGCGTCCGGTTTCCTTTACGCAATGTATTACCAGTTCAAAGTCCGCAGGAACGGTATTGAAGCGACTGCTTATGTTGACCGGATTGAGGAGGTGACCAATGCCAGCGCCGATACCATTGATACCTATTACGATTTCTATGTCATTTATGTTACAAGGGACGGAAAGCAGATTGAAGGCTGTATTTCCAACCCGGTGTCGGGTCTTGAAGTCGGGGATCAGGTCATGATCAAATATATTGAAAGCAATCCCGAATACCCGGTATTCATTTCCAAATTGTAATCAACCGAAAAAGAATTTTCCTGCCGGAAGATTCTTTTTTTCACAGATTTATCATTGGCTTGATTTCAGTTAAAATAATGATAGTGAATATCAATGTCAGAACCAATGTTACAGATGAACCGGAAGCTGTTTTAATATTTGGATATTGAAACAACAATTAAAATGATGCATTCATGCAGACTGCGGTCTGAACCGGATATACTGCTGAAGGAGTAGTTATGGATCTATCAAAATACGAAAAAAAGCATGTACGCATTACAGATGATGACGGGAATATTTTTACCGGACCTGCCAGTTATGGAGGCAGAGAATTTTTAATGCATGCATACGGCGGAAAAGAAGACGGCATTTTCATAGAAGACGTCCTTATCTACAATTCCCAGATCAATTCCATTGAGGAGATCGAAGTGCATGGCACAGCGGAATTATGGACAGAAAGGATGACTTTGCGCAGATACTGTCCGGAAGACGCGGAACCGCTTTACCGGAAGCTTGGTACAGACCCTTCCATGTATCAATACTCCGGATGGAATCCCTACAGCACTCTGGAAACGGCACAGGAAACCGTGAGACGTTTTATTGACAGTTATGATGATCCGCATACCTATTCCTGGATCATGGATGTGGACGATGTGCTGATCGGTACGATCGGAGCATATGACTATAAAGATGACCGGATCGAGGCAGGCTTTAGTGTTGTGCCTGCCTGGCAGGGACGCGGATACGCAACAGAAGCGCTGAAAAAAGTACTGGAATATCTGACGGAAAACGAAGGTATCCCATGTGTGACTGCATGGTGCGCGTCGGAAAATGACGGTTCCAGAAGAGTAATGGAGAAGGCAGGCATGCGTTTCGTACGTGCAGAAAAGAACGGCCTTGCAGTCGGTGACAAAGTTTACGATAAACTGATATATGAATACCGTTTAACTTCCTGATTCCGGGCGATCATATTGTTTATTTGTCTGTCAGATATACGTTATTCAGAAACTACAACTACTTAACCAGAAAAGGAGCAGATCATATGAAATCAGATTATATCCATCTTGTGGATTCCCATTGCCACAGCTGTCTTCGCTGTGTGCGGGCATGTCCGACCAACGCAATGACGTATCTCAGGAATTCCCCGAGAATTGAAGCAAATGAATGCATTCTCTGCGGAAGATGCTACGCTGCCTGTCCCCATGATGCCAAATCGACCAAATCCGATCTGAAACGGGTCCTTTCATGGCTGGATGCAGGTGAAGAAGTTATTCTCAGTGCTGCACCGAGTTTTGCGGTCATCTGGAAGAATATCGGCATTTTGAAAAACATGCTGATCAGAAGAGGATTTAAAGATGTAAAGGAAACAGCGGAAGGAGCCGCCATGGTATCCCGTGCCTATATCAATCTGATGAATGAGCACAAGATGAAAAACATCATCACGACCTGCTGCCCCGCGGTCAACACCCTCATCGAAAAAGAGTTTCCGGACCTGATCGATCAGATGGCACCGGTTGTTTCCCCTCTTATTGCGCACGGACGCATGATCCGGCAGAATCATCCGGACGCGAAGATCGTTTTCCTTTCCCCGTGTATCGCAAAATATAAGGAAATCGAGGAGGCTCGTTTTGCCGGATCCATCGATGCCTGCATCAGTATGGAGGAAGTGATCAGCTGGCTTAAAAATGATCTGGACGAATCCGAAGAAGGCGAATGGACAGAATTCGAAGGCTCAATATCCAGAGTTTATCCTACTGCAGGCGGCGTGATCGCGACCCTGCCGGAAAATGAATATTACGATTATCTCCCTGTAGACGGCATAGAACGCGTCAAAGTCATGCTGGAAGCGATCCGCAAAGGCGAACTGGAAGGATGCCTGCTGGAGGTCAATTCCTGCCGCGGCGCATGTCTGGAAGGTCCTCTGCTCTCCCATTACAAACACAGCGAGTTCTCTGCCCACCGCAGTATCCGCAGAGCTGTTTCAAACAAGCCAAAGGTCACCGGTGGTGAACTGCCTGTAGATATGAAGGCTGAATGGAAAGCATCCCCTGTCTATCATCCTGTCCATACAGAAGAAGAGATCAATAAACAGATGATCGCCATGGGCAAGACTTCACCGATGAAGATCCATGACTGCGGCGGATGCGGCTACGAGACATGCCGTCTGAAAGCGATCGCTGTACTGGAAGGAAAAGCAGACCCGAAGATCTGTCTGCCGGACGCGCTGGAAAGAGCGCAGTCCCTGGCGGATGTAGTATTTGTCAACACCCCGAACGGCATCATTGTTACTGACGAGGAACTGCTTGTCTATGACATGAATGCCAGTGCCAGAAAAATGCTGAATCTTGATATGGTCAATCCTGTCGGCATGCCGCTTGAAGGGATCCTTCCAAATGAAGATCTGCTGGACCTGATCCGGAAAACGAAGTTCAAGACTTCCCATTTCCACTGCTACTATGACATGTATGACAAGCTGTTTGAACACGCCATCGTCAATGTCAGGAGCCAGTCACTGCGTGTCATCATCCTGATGGACAGAACTGCGGAAACACTGCAGGAAGTCGCAATGGCGGAAGCACGCGCAAAGACAATGGAAGTTACGCAGAAAGTCATCAATGACCAGATGCGGACAGTCCAGGAAATCGCATCCATGCTCGGTGAAACAACAGCCAGTTCAAAAGTTGCCCTGCTCAATCTGCAGAAAGTCGTCAACGGAGAAAAGATATGAACAAGCAGATCCATGTAGACGCTGCCTGGAAATCTCTCTTTCATTACGGTGAGGAACTATGCGGCGACAGAGTCATGATCAAGCGGAATGACAATTCGTTTGTCATGGTCCTGGCAGACGGACTCGGTTCCGGCGTGAAAGCGAATATCCTGTCCACGCTGACCAGTACGATCATTTCAGAGATGATCTTTGAAGGTCTGCCTCTGTATGAAGCGGTAGAAACTATTGCGGCCACCCTGCCTGTCTGTTCTGAAAGAGAAGTGGCTTACAGCACATTTACGATCCTGCAGGTCGATTACAACGGCAAAGCACGGCTTGCCCAGTATGATAATCCGCTTGCCGTATGGATCCGGCATAACCAGCTGATGGACATTGAAAAGAAAGAAGTCATGATCAGCGGCAAAAAGATCTATGAATCCGAGTTTATGCTGGAGCCGGATGATCATATCCTCTTCTTCTCAGACGGTATCCTGTATGCGGATACAGATATGAAGCTGAATTATGACTGGGGACAGACAGATGTCGAAGCATTCCTCGAAGGCGCCATTCAGGATGATGATCCTGCCCGTGAATGTTCAAGGCTCCTGCTCGCTATGGTGAACAGCCTATATGACGGCAAGCCGAGCGATGACTGCACAGTCGCTTCTGTCCGGATCATGCCTGCGACAGAAACTGTCGTCATGGCCGGACCTCCGAAGAACAAGGAAAACGACGAAAAGGTATTGGCAAGACTGCTGAAAGCAACCGGACAGAGGATCGTCTGCGGCGGTACGACAAGCCAGATCGTCGCCCGCCATCTGCAGACAGATGTTGTCCCGGATACCGATACCCCGCTGAGCGATGTTCCTCCCAAGGCATTTATCAAAGGGATCGATCTGTGCACAGAAGGTCTGATCACCCTGCAGAAAGTCAGTCTTCTTCTGCATCATTCATGCAAAGATCCCGACTTCTATGAAAACCTTCTCTTATCAAAGGAAAAAGACGGTGCGACCTGTCTTGTAAAAGCACTGGCAAAATCCAGCGCAGTCACCTTCCTGCTCGGTCTTTCCGAAAACGCCGGACACCATAATCTGGGAAGCGACGTATCTCTGGAAGCCAAGAAACTGGTCGTTCGTGATATTGCCTCCTGTCTGGAAGAACTGGGCAAGATCGTCACGATCGAAGAACTGTAATATCATTAAGCACACCTGAAAACAAGAACGCAGATTAACGGTCTGCGTTTTCTTTGCAGGCACAATAAAGCAGTGATACAGTTTCCTGCATCACTGCCTGTTTAATTCTGTTTATCAGATGATTTCGCCGTTGGATTCGCAGACTTTCTTGTACCAGAAGAAGGAATCCTTCTTGGATCTGGAGAAATCCCCTGTTCCGTCATCATGTCTGTCTACATAGATGAAACCATATCTCTTTGCGTACTGGCCTGTTCCTGCAGAGACGAGGTCGATCGGTCCCCATGTCGTATAGCCGATCAGCGGTACACCGTTTTCGCATGCCTTCTTCATAGCCTCAACATGGCCTTTGAAGTAGGAAATACGATAATCATCGTGGATAGATCCATCTTCTTCCACTTTATCAAATGCGCCGAAGCCGTTCTCTACGACCATTAACGGCAGATGCGGATATCTGTCAGCCAGACATTCGAGTGTGTATTCCAGTCCGTCCGGATCAATCTGCCAGCCCCAGTCAGAAGCTTTCAGATACGGGTTCTTTCCGCCGTGTGTCATGTTGGCTGCTGTTGTTTCAGCACCCTGATGCGTTGTGACGCAGTTGGACATGTAATAAGAGAATGTATGGAAGTCAACTGTTCCTTCCTTGATGATCTTCGCGTCTTCCTCATTGTCCATGAAGAACGGATCCACACCCATGTTCTCATAATACTTTCTTGCCCAGACCGGATATTCCCCTCTGACCTGGACGTCGCAGCAGAGATTATTCTTGAGATTTTCTTCTACGGTGCAGGCGAGGATGTCTTTCGGATCCGGTGTCAGCGGATATGCCGTAACATGCGCGATCATGTTGCCGATCATGAAATCAGGATTGATCTCATGTCCGAGTTTGACAACAAGGGCACTTGCGACAAATTCATTGTGCAGCGCCTCATATGTCCTCTGACGGTTTGACTTCAGATCTGACAGTTTGATCGGTTCTGTCGCATTGATGTCTTCCTCTTCCATGATGCCGAGACCGTACAGGTTGCCGATGCCACCCTCGCCCATGCATGCGATGTTGATCTCGTTGAATGTCAGCCAGTATTTTACCTTATCCTTATATCTTCTGAAGATCGTCTCGCAGTATTTGACAAACAGGTCGATGACTTTTCTGTTGGAGAATCCGCCATAGTTGGTAACGATTGCCCACGGAATCTCATAATGGCAGATTGTAACGAGAGGTTCGATATTGTATTTTTTGCATTCATCGAAAACGTTGTCATAGAACTGCAGACCTGCTTCGTTCGGTTCAGCGTCATCACCGTTCGGATAGATTCTGCCCCAGTTGATGGACAGACGGAATACGTTCCAGCCCATTTCAGCGAATAAAGCAATGTCCTCTTTGTAATGATGATAGAAATCGATCGCTTCATGTGAAGGATAGAATGCGTTCGGATCCGTTACAGGAAGGAATGTCCTCGGTGTGTTGACATCTCCGCCCAGCAGCATATCCGGTACGGATAATCCTTTTCCGTCTTCCAGATAAGCACCTTCACACTGGTTGGCAGCTACTGCACCGCCCCATAAAAAACCTTTTGGAAAGCTCATAATTGTATTTTCTCCTTTTCTGTTAATTGAATTATAGCAGATAAATAATGCGGAATAATACGATAGAAAAACAGATACAGCATATATGAACTTCAGACAAATATTTAAAAACCGGCAAAATGCATATAGAATGAAAGAAATATAAATGAGAGATCTTATTTATGAGGTTGTTTTATGAAATTATTCAATCTGTTTAAAAAAGATAAAAAGCAAGAAGAATCAGCGGAAAATCTGCCGCTGTATCTGTATGATGATGCTGAGATCGATGAACTGGATCAATTTATCTGTGATATGTTCGGAGAATATAAAAACGTATTCCATGAAATCGCATCTCCGGATGTACATCTTGATGTATGCATCATAGAGCCGACGGAAGAAGATCCCTATTACAAACTGGTAACAATGGGAGCCGGCGCATACAAAATGAAGATTCCAGAACAATGGCAGAAGTATCAGCTTGATTACGCGGAATATGTAATCTATCTTCCGAAAGACTGGAATATCAACAGTCCTGAAGAAACGGACTACTGGCCGATCAGGCTCCTGAAAGATACAGCAAGGCTGCCGATCTGGTACGATACATGGCTTTGTTACGGACATACGAGCCAGGCTGATGAAGATGGTTCAGCGTATGCCTCAAACACGAAATTCAACAGCATGGTCCTGAAATTTGCCGAAAACAGAAATGGAGACGTCAGACTGATCATGTCTTCCGGTAAAGTGGTCAACTTTTATGAGATCATACCGATGTATCCGGAAGAACTGGAGTTCAAAAAGGAAAATGACGCAGATGCCCTTTTCGAAATGTTCGGAGAAAAAGGAATACAATACAGAATACTCGACCTGAACAGGAAAAATGCGGCGGAATAAGCGTCCCTGTTCTTATACCGTTCAAACAATCCGACGGATTACAGGAGAATGTATATTATGAATGTTATCGATGCCATCCATAACAGGCACAGCTACCGGGGAAAATATAAAAATATCCCCGTCCCAAGGGAAGATCTGGTCAGAATCATGCAGGCAGGCCTCGCAGCCCCTTCCGGCTGCAACAAACAGACAACATCCCTTATAGCAGTTGATGACCCTGATGTTCTGACTGAACTGCACAGTGTTATCGATCCACCTGTCGGAGAAACAGCTCCGGCAGCTATATGCGTACTTACCGAAAGGATCAACGCCTACAGGGATAAATGCTTTGCCGTGCAGGATTATTCCGCAGCGATCGAAAACATGCTGCTGGCTATCGTGGATATGGGATACCAGAGCTGCTGGTATGAAGGACATATCACCGATGATGATCAGATCTGCAGAAAGATGAGCAGGATACTCAATGTTCCTGACAGCTATGATCTGGTCTGTTTTCTCCCTGTCGGGATCGCAGAGAATGATCCCATGCCGCCCAAAAAGAAAGATTTTACGGAACGCGCATGGTTCAATTCATTCCGGAACCGATGATGCATAATCGCCTGCATATCGTATTATGGCTGAAGTGATACATATATGTATCACTTTTTACATAAAAAGATCTGAAACAAATATGTTCAGATCTCTGAATTATTCTGCTGATAAGCAGTTTATGGTTCCAGATACAGTTCACGAAGTTCTTCAAGATCATCCTGGGTAAGGCCGTATTCACAGAAGAGGAAATGATCGTAATTGCCATATCGTTCCAGAATCTCTGCCAGGATCATATGCACTGCTTCGGGGAGTACCCCTTCCGCTGCCAGGATAGCAGTTTTGACATTAGAGCTGAACCGGTGCAGAAGCTTCATGGACTGCATCTTCTTTTCAATCAGCGTTTTGCGGTATTCGTTGGAAAGCAGATAATCATACCGGATCTGTTCCTCATCGATTCCCAATGCCAGCATGATCAGGATCGCGCCGATGCCGGTGCGGTCTTTTCCCTGTGAGCAGTGGAACAGCAGCGGGACTTCGTTGTTCACCAGTTTCCGGAACATCTCTTTATAAGCTTCGTTGGAATAAACAAGCGAAGCATGTATGCTGGATACTACAGTTGCGATCATATTGCCGTGCTGGTCTTCATCGATAAGCATTTCATAAAACTCACGGGGAGAATCGTTCAGATCATCTCTGAAGTTTTCAAACGCTGCACACATCTGGATCTGCTCACATCCGTCTATTTCAGGATCGGGAAGTTCCCTGCATGCTTTCTTTGAACGGAAATCAAGAATCGTCCGGATTCCCAGATTCCGGAAAAATGCAAGTTCTTCCGGATTCATCAGTCCGAGAGCGCCGCTGCGGTACAGCAGGCCGTTCCTGATCTTTCTTCCGTCAGCTGCCCGATACCCGCCAAGATCCCGGAAATTCACTTCTTTGCGAAAGTTTTCCATCTGTGTCATGATACGCCCCTTCTCTTCTTCTATTATATGATCCTTTCCGGACTGCATGTATGTAAATACAGCGGATCTTCCCGGATCATCTGATTTCCG
>CACZPD010000159.1 GCA_902782955.1 uncultured Erysipelotrichaceae bacterium | reverse complement strand
ACGCCCCTTCTCTTCTTCTATTATATGATCCTTTCCGGACTGCATGTATGTAAATACAGCGGATCTTCCCGGATCATCTGATTTCCGTAAAGATATTTTCCAGATAATAACCCCAGAAGGAATCCCCTGCCTTTTCCTGCCAGAGTTTCCTTGCCGGATCATCCGCCAGTAACCGGACCTTTTCGTAATCACCGGAAAAATAAGCCGCATTCAGTGCAGCAGCATATTCTGTCATCACGGCCTGTTCGGAAGGATCGTCCGTTGCCTGTCCGACTATTTCCGGTGTCATTCTGAGAACAGTCTCGGCAAAACGGTCATAGGATTCCTGTTCCAGTATACCGAGCTTTTTCTTTTCATACGTATATCCATCCCTGTCACCGGGAATCGTGATCACACTGTACTGAAGCGGATAGATCGCAAGGGATTCCGAGCAGATATCCGTCAGTCCTTCAGAGAAAGCTGTGTGTTCCAGATGGGAATGTCCGCTCAGGGTGAGTCTGACTCCGTATTTTCTTAGCATATGTGCCAGAGCTTCATGATTATTGATGACATAACCGTTGTACATCATACTGTTGTGAGGAAGAACATTCTGATGACTCATCACAATTACATGTATCTCTTTTTCCATCGCTTCTGCCAGCAGCGGTTCCGCCCATGTCAGGGTTTCGGGGAGAACCGTGCCGGTATATCCGGGCATATTGTCATCCAGCACCATCAGCCACAGATCATCTTTCAATTCATACACATAGGAGAGTGAAGAAGGATCACGATGCAGCGCTTCCGAAAATCCATAACTGCCCATAACGTCCGCAAACATTTCCGGAGTGATCTGTGTAACGATCTCTGCCTTGTCCCCAAAATATGAAGCCGCACCGCCGGAACAGATATCGTGGTTGCCGCTGATGACCAGCACCGGAATGCCTGCTTCCTCAATTTCGGCAAATACCTGCGCCATTTCTTTGAGAGAAACAAGTTCCCCGTTGAAGGTCAGATCCCCCGACAGCAGCAACGCGTCGGGCTTTTCTTCAATTGTCTTTTCTTTCAGGGCTTCAAGGATGGCGGTGCTTTCCTCGAAAAGCTTGCCGTCATTGGAATCTTTCAGTTTTCCGAAGATCCCGGAATTCTTATCGTAGAGTGTTTCCGACAAATAATGGATATCTGTCGCGACCATGAGTTTTACTTCTCCGGAAGTGCTGACCGTTTCTTGGTTTACTTCCGCTGCGCAGCCTGATAACAACATGAAAAGAACCATGAGAATGGATACGATCTTCATTTGTCCTCGTCTGATTATTATTGCGGAAATCATAATTTAATTATAAATGTATTTCCTTCTGTCCGCATCAGGACTGTCCTGTCCGTACTCCATATAATGCTGATCTCCGGAAAGCCCGGCCGGAGAAGCCGGGAACTCCGCAGGAAAGAATACTGAAAAGACAGTTCATTGCGAACTGTCCTGATTGACTATTCGAAATACAAAGCATTGCCGGATAAGTCCGGTTGTTTATCCTTGTATTCCTTCGATTGATCTTTTTATGCAAGATCTTCCCCGTTGGAAGCGATCACTTTCTTATACCAGAAGAAACTGTCTTTGCGTTCACGGTGGAAATCACCGTTCCCGTCATTGTCCCTGTCAACATAAACAAGGCCGTAACGCTTTTTCATCTCGCCTGTGGATGCGGATACAAGATCTGTGCATCCCCACATGGTATAGCCGATCAGGTCAACACCGTCCCTGACTGCTTCCGCCATTGCTTCGATATGACTGCGCATATAATCGATCCTGTATGTATCGTGGAACTTGCCGTCTTCACCTCTCTCATCGACTGCGCCAAGTCCGTTTTCAACGACCATGAGCGGGCATTCATAACGCGCATACAGTGTGTTGAGCAAAATACGGAGACCCTTCGGATCGATCTGCCAGCCCCACTCCGAAGCTTTCAGATACGGATTCTTAACACCGGCGAACATATTGCCCTGTGCCTTGGTGATTTCCGGATCCGCGGAGGCTGCAGAACTCATATAATACGAGAAAGACAGGAAATCCACAGTACCTTCCGCGAGGATCTGTTCATCGCCCGGTTCCATACGTACTGTGATGCCGTTGTCTTCAAAGAACCGTTTTGCGAAATAAGGATAGTGTCCCCTGACCTGTACGTCTGCACAGAAGAACATACGGAGATCCATTTCATCATTCATAGCCTTCACATCATCCGGATTGCATGTATACGCATAGACAGGATGGCCGATCGTCATCATACCGATCTTGAATTCTGGATTGATCTCGTGTCCTTTCTTAACTGCCAGGGCACTTGCGACAAACTGATGATGAAGTGCTGTAAAACGGTCATTGACCTGTTCCGGTGTTTCCTTGATGCCGAACATCGGCGCGTGATCAATCCCTCTCATGCCGAGACTGAGGATCCGGCCGGAAGACTGGACTCCGTTGTTGATCTCATTGAATGTCAGCCAGTATCTGACTTCATCCTTATATTCACGGAACAATGTTTCCGCATACCGCATGAAATGACCGATGACCTCACGTCCTGCCCAGCCGTCATATTTTACGGACAGTCCCCATGGGAGCTCATAATGGGAAATCGTCACCAGCGGTTCAATATTATATTTTCTGCATTCTGCGAATACATTATGATAGAATGCCAGTCCCTTTTCATTCGGTGTTTCTTCCATACCGGTCGGATAGATCCTTGACCAGTTGACAGAAAGCCGGAAACACTTGAAACCCATTTCCCCGTACAAGGCAATATCTTCTTTGTAATGATGATAGAAATCTACTGCCTGATGAGATGGATAATAAACATCCGGATCGATTTCAGCGTCCCATAAACGCGGACTGTCTACTGTTCCGCCGCGGATATGATCAGGAACACCGGGTCCCTTGCCGTCTTCATTCCATCCGCCTTCAAACTGATTGGCTGCTGTAGCACCGCCCCAAAGAAATCCTTTTTTGAATGTCATACTTTTACTCTCCTGTATAGTTACAGTATAAAAACACTGTTTATCCATTACAAATACCTTTAAATTCTATCTTTCCATGCCCAAAAAGCATAATAAAATTCCAAGGCAGTTTTTATCGGGAATTTAAGGAAAAAATGCTCCGGAAAGGAATTTCAGAAGTAAGATAAAAAAAGGAGATGACAAAATGATCAAAAACGAAAAATTAAAATGGCTCAATGTATTCATCTGGCTGGCATCCGTTGCCGCGATGATCGGACTCATGATACTGGGCGGGACTCTGCTCAAAGAAGATAATGTCGGATTACTGATAGAATTCATTATCATTACGATCGTATCCCTGATCTTCCTGTATCTGATTTCCGGAAAAAAGACATTTACATTTCTTACAAACAAAACAGGATATACTGTTAGGATGCTGCTGCCGACACTGATCTTTT
>CACZPD010000158.1 GCA_902782955.1 uncultured Erysipelotrichaceae bacterium | reverse complement strand
CATTACACGGATCCTGCCAACCTGCATCTGACGCTTGCTTTTATCGGTGAATATCAGGATCCCGAAGATATCCTGGATATCATCGATGAGATCGAATTTGAACCGTTTGATATTACCCTGGATCATATCGGTATGTTTGATCAGGGTATCGTATGGTGCGGGATCAAAGATGACGGCAGTTCCGCCTGGATCGCTTCCCAGTTAAGACACAAACTTGCAGAGAAGAGAATACCTTTTGACCGAAAGAAGTTCTCTGCCCATATCACACTGGTACGAAAAGCAGAATGGAAAGGTATCTTTCCGGTGATCGAAGTACCGGAAACGACCATGGAAACAGAAAGAATATCCCTGATGCGCTCTGACCACACCAAACACGGTATGGTCTATACGGAGATCGGATCAGAGGATGAAGAATGACGGAGGAGAAGATATGCTGAAATATTATGTGGCAGATGCCTTTGCGGATGCTGTATTTGAAGGCAATCCGGCAGGTGTATGCATCCTGGATACATGGCTGGAAGCTGAGACCATGCGGAAGATCGCCATGGAAAACAATCTTTCCGAAACAGGCTTTGCGGTAAAGATCAAAGATAAACCATGTACCTATGAACTGCGCTGGTTTACACCGAAAGATGAAATAGATCTATGCGGTCACTGCACGTTGGGTACAGCCTATATCCTGTTCCGTTTTTATGAAACGGCAGAAACAGAGATCTGTTTCCATGCTTTGAAATGCGGACATGTACTGCATGTCAGAAAAGACGGTGAACTGCTGGAAATGGACTTCCCGGCTGTCCCGCCGGTGCCGTATGAATATGCAGACTATATGGGAGAAGCACTCAGCTATAAACCGGTACAGGTACTGCGTACGGAACGTGACCTCATGCTGGTATATGATGATGCGGAAGTCATCAGGAATATGGAACCGGACTTTGAAAAGATCAGAAGATTCCCTGTGGGGTTATCTGTCTATGTAACAGCGAAGAGCGATGATCCGGCATATGATATCGTATGCCGTGCCTTCTGGCCGAAGCTCGGCATCAACGAAGATCCTGTATGCGGCTCCATGCATACGACACTGGTTCCGTACTGGAGCGAAGTATTCGGCAAGAAGGATATCGTATCCCGGGAAGTATCCCCGCGGGGCGGTACGCTGTACTGCCGCATGGAAGGAGACCGGGTATCCATCAGCGGCAGGTGTGTTCTCTACCTGACAGGGGAGATCTCTTTTTAAAAAACAGGGAAGGAGGGAAATATGCAGATGAGTGTGATCCAGGGGATCATGATCCCCTTTATCGGCACCAGCCTTGGTGCGGCCATGGTCTTTCTGTTAAAAGACCAGATATCGGAAAATGTACAGAAGATCCTGACAGGATTTGCGGCAGGCGTCATGGTAGCCGCATCCTTCTGGAGCCTTCTGCAGCCGGCGCTGGACAGCAGTGAGGCAATGGGAAAACTTTCCTTTGTGCCTGCCGCGATCGGTTTCCTGATCGGCGTAGGATTCCTGCTGTTCCTGGATGAAGTAACACCGCACATGCACATGGATATGCAGAGTGAAGGACCGGAAAGCGGTCTGAAACGTACGACCAAGCTCATCCTGGCCGTTACCCTGCACAACATACCGGAAGGAATGGCAGTCGGTGTCGTCTACGCCGGATGGCTGTCCGGCAATGTCGGACTCAGCCGTACAGCGGCGCTTGCGCTGGCTTTGGGTATTGCCATACAGAACTTCCCGGAAGGCGCGATCGTATCCATGCCTCTGCAGGCAGAAGGCATGCCCCGGATCAAGACATTCCTGTACGGTGTCCTTTCCGGCGCTGTGGAACCGATCGCATCCCTGATCACTATCTTTTTCGCTTCCTTTGTCATACCCATCATGCCCTATATGCTTGCCTTTGCGGCAGGTGCCATGATGTATGTCGTCGTGGAAGAGCTGATTCCGGAAATGTCGGAAGGAAAGCATACCAACGTCGGAACGATCGCATTCGCGCTAGGTTTCGTACTCATGATGATCCTGGATGTAGCGCTGGGATAATGCAGAAACAGATCAGCACTGTCATGGACAGTGTTTTTCTTTTCTGAATTAACGGAACGATATTCTGTTTATTCTTGAATATGCGGATAAACAGTTATATCATAATAAACAGAACAGTATTCTGTTTATTCGGAGGTGACTATGGAATTCAGGACAGGGTATTATCCATTCAATGAAAATGAAGCGATGAACTTCCAGCTGAACCGTTTTTATTCCTGCGGTACGCTCGGATATGATGAACTGATGGAAGTCGGTAAACAGGCGACAGACTTTGAGACATGGATCAGCCTGTTTACGGAACTGGCAGAGAAAGCAGAAGCGGAAGGAGATCATCTGAAGGCTGCGGTATGCTACAGGGCAGCACAGTTCTATACCTTAAGCGACAAGAAAGATGAACAGGGCAATTCCCTGAAGAAGGTACTCTATGAAAAATGCATGGAACACTATGATGCCCATTACGGAAGTATTGAGGGTATGCACTATGAGCGGATCCCGTATGAGACAGGATATCTGCCCGTATACTATATGAAGCCGGAAGGATCAAAGGGTATTATTGTACTGCACGGTGGCTATGACAGCTTTATCCAGGAATTCCTGGACTTCCTGCCGTACTTTGCTTCAAAGGGATATGAGACCTATTTCTTTGAAGGACCGGGACAGGGAGAAGTACTGATGCGCTGCGGTCTGAAGATGACGCCGGCATGGGAGAAATGCACTTCTGCTGTACTGGATCATTTCGGTCTGGATGATGTAACGCTGATCGGCATCTCCCTGGGCGGGTATCTCGCACCAAGAGCTGCCGCGTATGATAACAGGATCCAGAGAGTGGTCATGTTTGACCTGATCTATGATTTCTACGGTGCCATTACGCACAAGATGGGAAAGGCAAAAGCAAAGTTCTTTGACTATATGACCGCACACCCGAAGAATGCATTGTGGAAATGGTTAGGCAGGAAACTGGATGAGAACTACTTTACGAAGTGGTTATTAGGACAGGGATATGCCATTTATGAGAATGTGCATACACCATGTGACTACTTCAACTGCATCAAGCTCTACAATACGAAGAAGATCTCGCCGATGCTGAAATGTGACGTACTGGTGCTTGCGGGAGCCGCAGACTTGTATACAATATTCTATGAAGACCAGCTGAAGGCATTGACCAATGCACGCAGTGTGAAAGGCAGGCTGTTTACAGCGGAAGACAACGCTGATCACCACTGCCAGATCGGCAATCCGAAGCTGGCACTGGAAACGATCGAAAACTGGATCAGGGAAACGACAGATGGCAAGGAAAGCGATACTGGAAGGCGGAAAGCGGGATGAGATCATAGCGGCTGCGCAGCAGTTGTTTTTCAGCGAAGGCTATGAACAAACATCCGTCCGGAAGGTACTTGATCAGGTAGGCGGGGAAGTAGGGATGTTCTATCACTACTTCAAGTCCAAGGAAGAACTGTTCAATGTGGCGGTAGACCGTTTTTTCCGGCAGTATGCGGAAGACTTTGAAAAGATCATGGATACCGTATCTTCTCCGGAAGACCTGGTGGACAAGCTTCTGAAACAGTATGAAAGTGCCATGCAGGCATTCGGGAATGTATCTGCCAACCTGCACTGGACCATGGCTTATGCCCTGCATGACCGGACACTGGCATCCATGGCACCGGCCGTGGAGAAAGCCCTGCAGGCGCATGGCTATGCCGGACCGTATCCGGTCGATATCGCAGCAGGGAAGCTCATCAATGATATTTCTGCAGCCCTGCACGCACCCAGTTTTGCCAAAATGACAAAGAAGGAAAAGAAGGCAATACTGATCACTATGATCCGGGAAACCTGGAAATAAAAGCAGGCACAATAAAAAGACGGCAGAAGAGAGAGTTGAATCTAATCAGGCTCTCATTCATCAAACCGTCTTTTCATTTTATCTTTATCCTTCAGCCGCCTGCCGGATCAGGTCAAGCAGGGCAGTCTGGCATTCAGTCATGATCTTCAGCTTGTTCCAGGAAGATAATGAAGGATCTGCCTTGGTCTTTTTCATGATCGCCAGGATCCCGTTTGCGTCTTCGTTCACGAAGAGGGTATCGATACTGTTCAAATCATTTAACACCGTCTCAGCTTTTGAACCTGCACCGCTGTTCTCCTCTCTCAGGACTGTTTCGGGACAGTCGCCGTAGTAGTCGCGGTAATGATTGATCTTCTCTTCATCCAGAAGATAGTTTCTTGTTTCTCTTCCGAACATCTGCTTGCGTTCATGCAGCGTCTGCGGATCTCTGTGCATCTCTCTTTTCATTGCGCGGATCTTGGATTTCAGGAAAGATGTTCCTTTGATGAATACAGCATAATCCTTGAATACGGAAGGATCATCAAAATAGAGATAGATCCAGATTCCTTCAATGATATATTTCTTTTCCTTATGCTGCTTTGCATATTCCATGGCGAAACTGACAAAGTCGTTAAATACTTTATCTTCATATTCCTCTTTGGGAATGCTGTCGCGCTCTGCAATGCCGATATAGTATTTTGCACCGACGGTGCTGAAGAAGCTGTACAGCATATCGGAATACGTCTTCAGCTGATCCATGGTGAAATGGTCTTTGATCAGAAGCAGATCATCCAGCTCAATATGATCTATATCATCCCCGTCGAGGATCCTTGCCATACTGGATTTCCCGCTCCCCGAATGTCCGAGAATAAAACATATATTTGTATCGCCTGCGTTAAAACTGTCTTCCTTATAGTAAAGATCCGGTTCGGAATGCACATATGTTTCACTCGGCAGCTGCAGATCTTCAATCATGTCCGCTCTCAATTTATCTTTTACAATGACATACATTTCCGGGACATTATGACCCAGGAATTTGTTTGAGTAGTAGTCAGAGTACCGTTTCTGCCTTTTCGGAAGTGTCTTGTATTTAATGTACACTTTGTTGAGTTCCAGCTGTTCACTGATCCTGTCTGTAATGATGGCAAGAGAAGGATCCTGCAAAGCCTGTTCTATATCTGTATATCCGGTCATAGTATTGCCTCCCTGAACTATGCTGCATGTATCGTTTACCAGATGATTTTATCATAAAACTGTATGCGCGGATGACATCTACGGTACTGCCAAAGACAGATATTTGTGAAATAATGTTATGTAGATTCAGACTAAAATACGTTTCAGAAAACAACAGATTCAATCGGGAGGAAAAATAATTTATATGATGCTGCTGATGCTTTATCTTATGGCAGATCCCAAAGGGTGGATCGCCCTCTGGGCAATATATGCCCTGATCTATTCCCTGCTGCTGCCAAAACTCGGACTGAAGAGAAAAACGGCATTGATTCCTTTTATTGCGGAAGGAAAACTGTCCGGTATCTATTTTAAAAACAAACGTTTTTATTTCCATGCCCTGATCATCACGGGTATCTTCCTGGCTGTTGGTTCGTATCTCAGATATTACGGCCGGGGTGAAATGAGTGTTCTTTTCGGTATCGGATTCCTGCTGATCGGCATAACGGTCTACAGAGGTTTCCAGTGTTTTCTGCACTGGAAGATCGCAGCGTCATTTCACAAGAACTTCCTGTACAAGCTGCTGACGGCTTTGTTCCCGTTTGTATTCCTGCCGCTGTTAGGTCTGAGAAGAGCCCGCTTTTATAACGGACCGGCTTACCGGTTCAGCCGCTTTATCAGAAAACGCATGCGATATACATACTATTTCTTCACAGAGGCAGCTTTTGCCGGTATTGCCGTTCTGCTTCTGGGCGGGCTGGGTTATCTTGCCTTCAACATATATATGCCGCGTCCGATGGTCTCGATGCTGCTGAAGGAAAAGGAAGAAAAGGTCGCAGATGTGCATGGTGACGGGCAGATCGTTGACAGGGAAGCATCCATGGGCAGTGAATATGCAAAACTGGACAGCGAATATGCACCGGGCAGGGCCAGGTATTTCCCCGACCATTCCGGAGATAAAAGCGTCGTTGTCCTGGAATATATTATCGGTTCCAATCTGGAGGACCGCGGCGGTCTGGCATCTTTCAATATTGACCAGATGATGAAAGCAACCGCAAAAGGGCCCGGACTGAAATTTGTCATTGAAGCAGGGGGATCCAACCGCTGGTTTACCAAAGGCATCCAGGACAGATCATTAAGCAGATATGAGATCGCGGAAGGCAAACTCACGAAAGCTGCTGATCTGGATCATAGCGTATCCATGTCCGATCCGGAAGCGCTCTACGATTTCCTTGTCTGGGCAAAGAACAACTATCCGGCTGACCGGTATATGCTGGTATTCTGGGATCACGGCGGCGGATTATCTTCAGGCTTCGGGCAGGATGATATCAACAAGCGCAAAGATACAGAATACGGAACCCTGCAGAACAATGAGATCGCAGACGCCATTGACCGGTCCGGGATGAAGTTCGACCTGATCGGCTATGACGCATGTCTGATGCAGAGCATCGAGATCGTCAGGTCCATGGAACCATATGCCGATTACTTCCTTGCTTCCGAAGAAACCGAGAGCGGGGACGGATGGTTCTATACGTCCGCGTTCGAAATGCTGGCACAGGATCCGGGTATGGATACCGAAGAATTCGGCAAAGAGATGATCAGTTCATTTGATGTTTATAATACCGTACTGAATGACGGCACTGTCCAGAGCGAATCCACTTTGTCACTGATCGACCTGACCCGTATCGGTAAAGGATATGAGAAGCTGATGGCTCTTTATGATAAGCAGGACAAGGCGATCAGGAAAGACCCGCAGGACTACGTGGATATTTCAGGGGCTGCTGCCAATGCCTATGAATTTACCAATGAAGAACAGATCGATGCGGTCCATTATCTGAAACTGCTGGATGATTCCGATTATGATGATTCCATCGTTTCCGGTGAAGAGATAGAAGATACCATTCATCATCTGCAGTCCGCAGTCGTCTGGCGCAACGCTGCTTCCAATGACGGCATTTATGGTCTTGCCATGAATTTCCCTTATGAAAGTATCGGAACATACAGCGATGATCATGCGCAGTATGAAGCGTTTAAAATGAATCAGGCAAAAAACTTCTATGATGATTTTTTCTCCATCATGGCTACGCAGAAGATGAGCAAAGGCAATACTGTCGAGATCTTTGGTGTTCCGCTTGATATCGGCACCGATTACACAGAAGAAGACTGGTATGTCGAAGGATTCGATGAATATGTCGATATACCGGCGATCATAGATATACCGCTCACGGAAAAAAACGGGGCATACGGACCGGTTCTGCCGGACAATGTATGGAAGATCATTGTCAGCTCCAGGCAGGTCTTCTTCCAGAAATGTGAAGGAGGATGGATGTATCTCGGCAGTGACGCGCCGGGCATGTATGATGAAGAGGATCATCCGCTGCTTTCCGCTGACGGCTACTGGATCTATATCGGCGGCCAGCCTGTCCCGTATGAAGCAAAAGAAGCTGTCAGTACGTCCGAAGGCATCGTTTATAAAGGTACTGCAAGGGCATTGCTGAATGATGAAGAAGAGATCATTCTGGATATTGAATGGGAACCGGTCAATGAAAATACCGGCGATGCTATCACCGGAAAAGTCGCAGGCTACCGGTTTGCGGATAATAATTCCTTCTTCCTGGAGAAAGGAACGTATGAACTGAAACCGGGTGAAACGATCCGTTTCCTGTTTGACTACTATGATGAACAGGGTAAGCTGATCGAAAGCAAACCTTACGGCAGTTCAATCAGGGTAACCACCATGTCGGCCCTCAAACTGCAGGACAGACATCTTGGGGAATGCGATCTGAAATACGGCCTGATCCTGACTGACGCTTTCCAGAGAGATTTCGCAACAGAAATGCTGGAGACCCACATAACGGCTGAGTAAAAACGCTTAACAAAGATAAGAGGCTGTAACCTTGAGGTTAGGCCTCTTTTCCGCATTTAGGGATTCGCGGCCGGAGGACAGCAGAACATGCAATAAAATGAAAACCTTTTCATAAAATGAAAAAGAAATGTAATAAAAAAGCTGAAAACACTTGCAAAAATTATATGTAACGATATAATTAACGCAAAGCTGAGAAAGGAAGTAGTATTTCTGCAAAAGCTTGAGAGCGAGCCCGGTATGGTGGAAGCGGGTGAAGGAAAGCAGGAAGAACGTGTCCCGGAGCAGGTTTCCCGAAGCGAAAGCCGAGAGAAGTCCCGTATGACCGCGTTAAGGTTTCGAGTGTCAGTATGCAGATACTGAAAAAAAGGTGGTACCGCGATACTTTCGTCCTTTGAACATGACTGTTCAGAGGACGTTTTTTTGATTAAAGATACCGCATTATTAGAAAGAGGAGAGAAAGATCATGAACAAAAACGAGATTAAAAAGGTGGTTCTTGCCTACAGCGGCGGACTTGATACTTCCGTCATTATTCCCTGGCTGAAGGAAAATTACAACAACTGTGAAGTGATCGCAGTCAGCGGCAACGTCGGACAGGCGGATGAGCTGGACGGACTGGAAGAAAAGGCACTGAAGACAGGGGCTTCCAAGCTCTATGTCCTTGATCTGACTGATGAATATGCGGAAGACTATATCCTTCCGTGCCTGAAGGCAGGCGCTGCGTATGAGGATTACCTCCTCGGCACCAGCCATGCCAGACCGCTGATCGCCAAGGGACTGGTAGAGGTTGCTTTAAAAGAAAACGCAGACGCGATCTGCCATGGCTGCACAGGCAAGGGAAATGACCAGGTACGGTTTGAACTGGCGATCCGCCATTTCGCACCGGATATGCAGATCATTGCCCCGTGGAGGGAATGGGATCTCAAGTCCAGAGATGACGAGATCGATTACGCGGAAGCACATAACATACCGCTCAGGATCTCCAGGGAAACAAACTATTCCAAGGACAAGAACATGTGGCATCTGAGCCATGAAGGACTTGATCTGGAAAATCCGGCAAATATGCCGACATATGAAAAACCGGGCTTCCTGGAAATGTGCGTATCACCGATGGATGCACCGGATGAGCCGGAAACAGTCGAGATCGACTTCGTACAGGGTGCTCCGGTTGCGGTAAACGGCGACTACATGACCATGAAGGAGATCATCCTGAAGCTCAATGAGATCGGCGGAAAGCACGGCATCGGGCTTCTGGACCTGGTAGAAAACAGACTGGTCGGCATGAAGAGCAGGGGCCTGTATGAAACACCTGCAGGAACGATCCTGTATGAAGCGCATAAATATCTGGAAAGTATTACACTGGATAAGATGACAAGCCATAAGAAAGCGGAAATAGCCCTGACATTTGCGGATCTGGTCTATGACGGACTGTGGTTCACACCGCTCAGGGAAGCGCTGTCCGCATTCGTGGACAAGACACAGGAACCGGTTACCGGCAAAGTCAAACTGATGCTCTATAAGGGCAATATGATCAAGGCCGGCGTATGGAGCGACTACTCATTGTACAGTGAAGACCTTGCGTCTTTCGGCGAATCGGATTACGATCAGAAGGACTCGGAAGGATTCATCAAGCTCTACGGTCTGCCGATCACGGTGCAGGCAAGAGTCGACCAGAAGAACAAAAAGTAAAAAAGGAGTGTGTGCCATGGCAAAAATGTGGGAAGGAAGAACAGACGGAATGACAGATGTAACGGCAGATGATTTCAATTCATCCATCCGTTTTGACAGCCGTATGTACAGAGAAGACATCACAGGGTCCGTGGCACATGCGCGGATGCTGAAGAAGCAGAATATCATCCCGTCCGGAGCGGCGGATCATATCATCGAAGGTCTGCTGGGAATACTCAGTGACCTGGAAACAGGAAAACTGGAGATCGATCCGACAGCCGAAGACATCCACATGTTCGTGGAACAGGTCCTGACAGAGAGGATCGGCGATGAAGGAAAGATGCTGCATACGGCAAGAAGCCGGAATGACCAGGTCGCGCTGGATATGCGCATGTACATGCGTACGAAGACCGGCGAGATCAGTTCATTGGTCAAAGACCTGGTTGTTGTCCTCAATGAAGCGGCGGAGAAGTATACCGACGCGATCATGCCCGGCTATACGCACCTGCAGAGGGCACAGCCGATCTTCTTCAGCCAGCATCTGCTTGCCTATGAAATGATGTTCCTGCGGGACATGTCCAGATTAAAGGATGCCGTGAAGCGCATGAATGAATCGCCGATCGGCGCCTGTGCCCTGGCAGGTACGACATACGATACCGACCGGGACTATGAAGCCGGACTGCTCGGATTCGACAGCGTATGCCTCAACAGCATGGATGCCGTATCCGACAGAGACTTCTGCCTGGAGATCCTCAGCGATCTTTCCATACTGATGATGCATATGTCCAGGCTGGCAGAGGAGATCCTCCTCTGGACAAGCTGGGAATTCCGCTTCGTGGAACTGGCAGATGCCTATACAACAGGATCATCGATCATGCCGCAGAAGAAGAACTCCGATATGGCAGAGCTGATCCGCGGCAAGACAGGCCGTGTTTACGGGGACCTGATAGGTCTGTTAACGGTCATGAAAGGTCTTCCGCTTGCGTACAACAAGGATATGCAGGAAGACAAGGAACCGGTCTTCGATGCCATGGATACGGCAGTCATGTGCCTGTCCGTGCTGACGCCGATGATCGATACGATGAAAGTCAACCAGGACCGCATGAAGCAGGCAGCGCAGGAAGGTTTCATCAATGCGACCGACCTCGCGGACTATATGGTGCGGAAGGGACTCCCGTTCCGTACGGCATACAAGATCACCGGACAGATCGTAGGCGACTGTATCCGGAACGGACAGATACTGGAAAGCCTGCCGCTGGAAACGTACCAGACTTACTGGGAACAGTTTGACAATGATCTGTATGAAGCGATCGACCTGACGAACGCAGCTGATACAAGGACAAGCAAAGGCGGTACGTCAAGACAGTCCATCAAAGAACAGATCGAAGCGGTAAAGGAAAAACTGCAGGAGGCATCATGACAAAGATATTCATTGACGGCAGTTCCGGAACGACGGGTCTCAGGATCCGTGAAAGACTGGCGGAAAGAAAAGATATCGAACTGATCACTGTCCCGTATGAGCTGCGCCACGAGCCGGATGTGCGGAAGGAAGCGATCCATAACGCGGATATCGCGTTCCTGTGCCTGCCGGATGCGGCAGCGAAGGAATCCGCGCTCCTGGCCGAAGGATCCGATACCGTTATCATCGATACCTCCACTGCCCACAGGACAGCGGAAGGCTGGGTATACGGCCTGCCGGAACTGGAAGGACAGAGGGAAAAGATCCGTACAAGCAAACGGATCGCCAATCCCGGCTGTCACGCGACGGGGTTCATCGCCCTGGTGCAGCCGCTGATCAAAGCAGGCATCCTGAAGGATGATATCCATCTGACATGCATGTCGCTGACAGGATACTCCGGCGGCGGGAAAAAGATGATCGCGGAATATGAACTGGCAGACCGGGATAGTTATCTCGATTCACCGAGAATGTACGGCCTGACGCAGAATCACAAACACTTAAAGGAAATGAAGATCATATCAGGACTGAAATACGATCCGGTATTCTGTCCTGTCGTAGCGGATTTCTACAGCGGCATGGAGACCGTGATCCCGCTCTTCGCGGATGAGATCAACGGCACAGCCGCAGATATCCTGCATGTATATGAACAGCTGTACGCAGGCAGCCTGATCGGCATTGCCGATACGGCAAGGGCGAACATGATCCCGGCAAACCTGATGGCGCTGCGGGATGACATGCGCATATCCGTACAGGGAAATGAAGAACGCATCCTCCTGACGGCAGTATTCGACAATCTGGGCAAAGGGGCATCCGGTGCCGCGATCCAGAATATGAATATCGTCATGGGAACAGAAGAAACGACCGGGCTGGTCACGGGAGAATAATATGAAAATGATCGAGGGCGGCGTTACAGCCGCAAAGGGATTCAAGGCAGCGGGCATGCATGCCGGGATCCGGATGAATAAAACGAAAAAGGACCTGGGGCTGATCGTCAGCGACGTGCCATGCAGCGCGGCAGGTCTTTTCACCCGTAATAAAGTAAAGGCAGCACCGGTCCTGGTGAATATTGAAACGATCAAGAGCGGCAGCTGCCGGGCGATCATTGCCAACTCCGGCATCGCCAACGCATGCGCGCCGCATGATATGGAAAACGCGCTGAAGATGCAGAAGGTGACAGCGGATGTACTTGGACTGGATACAGGCGAAGTCCTGATCGGTTCCACAGGCGTGATCGGTGTTGACCTGAACGTGGACATCATTGAAGCAGCGCTGCCGGAATTGAAGGCAAAGCTCGCATACGGACCGGAGGCGTCCGATGACGCGGCACATGCCATCATGACGACAGATACGAAGAAAAAAGAACAGGCTGTTGAATTCGAGCTTGACGGAAAGACCGTACGGATCGGCGGGATCTCCAAGGGATCCGGCATGATCCATCCGAATATGGGCACGATGCTGTGCTATGTAACGACCGACTGCGCCATTGAGGCACCGGTGCTGAAAAAGGTACTGAAGGAAGTATGCGATGTAACATTCAACCGCATCTCCGTAGACGGCGATACCTCCACAAACGATTCCCTGATCATCCTCGCAAACGGATGTGCGGGAAATACGCCTGTTGAAGAGGGAAGAGAAGACTATCAGATCTTCAAGGAAGCACTGCAGGTACTCTGTACAGACCTGGCCAGAAGGATGGCCAGGGACGGGGAAGGCGCAAAGCATCTGATCACATGTGAAGTAAAGAACTGTGAATCGGAGGAAAAGGCGGAAATGCTTTCCAAAGCCGTTATAGGTTCTTCCCTGACGAAGGCAGCCATCTTCGGATGTGATGCCAACTGGGGCCGTGTGCTCTGCGCGCTCGGCTACTCCGGCGCGGACTTCGATCCGCTGAAAACGGATATCGCATTCATTTCCAAAGCGGGAAGGATCGATGTCTGCCAGGCCGGCAAGGGACTGGCATTCGATGAGGCACTGGCATCTGCCATCCTGCACGAGGAAGAAGTCATCATCGAGGCGGATATGCATGAAGGAAATGCTTCAGCGACATGCTGGGGCTGTGACCTGACATACGATTATGTAAGGATCAACGGGGACTACCGGACATGAAACACAGCGAACTGACAAATCATACAAGGGTCGAAGTGCTTGCACAGGCACTGCCGTACCTGCAGAAATACAACGGCCGCACGATCGTCGTCAAATACGGCGGCAACGCCATGACCAGCGAAGAACTCAAGCTCCAGGTCATGGAGGATATCGTCCTTCTGACCATGGTCGGCATCAAGGTCGTCCTGGTGCACGGCGGCGGTCCGGAATTGTCCGCATTGATGCAGAAGCTTGGCAAGAAGCCGGAATTCATCGACGGTCTGCGTGTGACCGATAAGGAAACGATCGACATCGCCCAGATGGTCCTGGCAGGACGCATCAACAAATCCCTCGTCAACCTCCTTCAGGTCAAGGGAGCGAAGGCGATCGGTCTTTCCGGCATGGACGGCAGACTCATCGAAGCGAAGATCCGTGATCCGAAATACGGCTATGTCGGCGATGTGACGAACATCAACGCGGAAGTCATCTACACATTGCTGGATAAGGGATTTATCCCGGTCATCTCCACGCTCGGATGTGACAGGGAAGGCAATACCTACAACATCAACGGCGATACAGGTGCAGGCCGGATCGCGGCTGCGATCGGTGCCGAGCGCCTGATCATGATGACGGATATCGAAGGCATCATGTATGACCGGAATGACCCGGATTCCCTGATCGCGAAGCTGACAGTCGCAGAAGCGGAAGAGCTTATGGAGCAGAGGGTGATCTCCGGCGGCATGATCCCCAAGGTACGCTGCTGCATCGACGCGCTCAATGACGGCGTCGGGGCTGCGGTCATCATCGACGGACGTGTGCCGCATGCGACACTGATGGAAATACTGACCGACGAAGGCGCCGGTACACTGATAGTAAAGGAGTAGGGATATGGAAATGATCAAAGAACTGGATCAGACCTATGTGGCTTCCACATATGCGCGGTTCCCGCTGACGATCGTGAACGGGAAAGGATCTGTTGCGTATGATGAAAACGGTGAAGAATATATCGATATGGGTTCCGGCATTGCCGTGAACCTGTTTGGCTATTGTGACGATACATGGAAGGCAGCGGT
>CACZPD010000157.1 GCA_902782955.1 uncultured Erysipelotrichaceae bacterium | reverse complement strand
CGCTTCCTGGAAGCGATCGATCTGAAGGACATCCTGTTCTACGGGTACCTGTGGCAGGAGCAGAAATGCTTCGGCATGGACTACAACGATCTGCTGTTCCTGACCATGCATATCTTCAAGACAAGAGATGAGATCGCCCTGAAGTGGCAGAAGCGGCTGGAATACATCATGATCGACGAGTTCCAGGACATCGATCCGCCCCAGTACGAACTGATGAAGATCCTCAGTTCCTATCACGGCAATCTCTTCATCGTCGGCGATCCGGATCAGACGATCTATACGTGGCGCGGTGCCAATGTCCGCTTCCTGATGGACTTTGACAAAGATTTTCCGAACGTGAAGACGATCATGATGATGCGGAACTACCGTTCCACGCCGCAGATCCTGCAGGCAGCGGATTCCCTGATCGAAAAGAACAGATACCGGATCGAGAAGCATCTGATCCCGGTGCTCGAAAACGGACAGGACGTGCGCTATCATCATTCTGTTTCACAGGAGAAGGAAGCGGAGTGGATCGCGGCAGAGATCCAGAAGCTTCTGAAGCAGGGGATCAGCCGCAAAGACATTGCCGTGCTGTACCGCGCGCATTATGTCAGCCGCTCCATTGAAGACGTGCTGATCCGCGAAGAGATCCCGTACCGGATCTACAGCGGCGTGCAATTCTTCCAGCGGGCTGAGATCAAGGACGCACTGGCGTATCTGCGGATGCTGGCATTTAAGGATGATCTTTCCCTGATGCGGATCATCAACCTGCCGCGCAGAAACTTTGGAAAACGGCGGATGGCGTATCTGCAGGAGAAGGCGCAGGAAAGCGGAATGAGCCTGTATGAAACGCTGCAGATGCATATTGAAGATGAGATCTTTGCCTCGACAAAGGCAAAGCAGTTCATTGAGCTGATCGAAGGACAGCGCCGCAGCACCGAACGTCCGGTCTCCGAGATCCTCAGCGACATTCTGGAAACGAGCGGTTATGAGCGGATGCTGAGAACAGCCGGCAGCCAGGAAAGACTGGACAACCTGGCTGAGCTGCGGCAGTCCATTTATGAATACGAAACGACATGCGGAGAGGAAACCGATCTTTCCGCCTATCTGAACCATATCTCGCTTCTGACCAACCTGGACGCGGATCCCGGCACGGATGCCGTCAAGCTGATGACGATCCATTCCGCCAAAGGCCTGGAGTTTCCGTACGTCTTCCTGTGCGGCATGAATGAAGGCATTCTGCCAAGCCGCAAGACAGAGGATGAGGCGGGAATGGAGGAGGAACGCAGGCTTGCCTATGTGGCCTGTACAAGAGCGGAGAAGGGTCTGTATCTTTCCGACAGTGAAGGCAGGAACTTCGATCATACGATCCGCTATGTATCAAGATTTGTGCTCGATATCGATCCTCTGTATATCGTCTATGACACCGAGATCCCCGATTCCCTGATCAAAGAGACGAAGGAATATGTGCGCCGGCTCAGCCGGAAGCTGACACCTGAAGGAACCGGTCTGCCGTTTGAAGAGGGCATGCGGGTGAAACACGCGGTGTTTGGTGAAGGCACAGTGGAGCGGATCGATACGGAAGAAGAAAAAGCGGTATTTGTCAGATTCGATAAGATGGCGACAGTCAGAGGCATTGCCCTCAGGGCAGCTGACAAACTGACGCCGCTGGGAAAAAAGGAGTAATGATATGCTTGAGACCGGAACAAAAGCGCCGGAATTCACACTGGCGGACCAGAATGGAGAAATGCATTCCCTGAGCGATTACCGGGGACAGAAAGTGATCCTGTATTTTTATCCGAAAGATTCCACGGCAGGGTGCACGAAGGAAGCGTGCGGCTTCCGGGACAGATACCCGGATATCCGGGAAAAGGGAGCGGTCATCCTGGGCGTTTCCAAAGACAGCGTGAAATCGCATAAGAACTTTGAGGAAAAACAGGAGCTTCCGTTTACGCTGCTTTCCGATCCTGACAAAGAAGTCATTCAGCTGTATGACGTCTGGCAGGAAAAGACGATGTACGGGAAAAAGGTATTCGGTGTGGAGCGAAGCACATATCTCATTGATGAAGACGGTGTTATCATAAAAACATACCGGAAGGTGAAAGCGGCTTCCCATCCCGATGAGATCGCGGGAGATCTGTGATGAAGATCATTCTTTCGCCTGCCAAGACGATGCGCCGGGCAGATGATGATTTCTCTCATGAGAGCCTGCCTGTCTTTCTGGAGAGGACAGAGTTCCTCCTGGAAAAGATGCGCGGGATGGATCATGACGGGCTGAAAAAGCTGTGGAGCTGCAGTGAGAAGCTGACGGCAGAAAACATGGAGCGTCTGGCTGTCATGGATCTCAGGCACACGCTTTCGCCGGCCCTGTTCGCCTACATCGGTCTGGCCTTCCAGCACCTGGCAGCCAACGCGATGACCGGGGACCAGCTGGATTACCTGCGTGAGCATCTGTACATTCTCAGCGGCTTCTACGGGGCTCTGAAGCCGTTTGACGGCGTCACGCCGTATCGTCTGGAAATGCAGGCTGTCTTCCCGGACGGCATGGATCTGTATTCGTTCTGGGGAAACTGTATTCATGACGAAATAACGAAGAACGACGGCATCGTGATCAACCTTGCCTCAAAAGAGTATTCCCGCGTGATCAGCGATCATCTAAGACCCGGTGAGCGCATGATCACATGCGTGTTCGCGCAGGAAAACGGCGGCAGGATCAGAACGAAAGGAACACTGGCCAAGATGGCGCGCGGCACGATGGTCTGGTGGATGAGCGAAAACAATATCACGGATCCGGAAGACCTGAAGCGGTTTGACGCAGGTTACCGGTACAGTGAGAAAGATTCAGACCAGGATACATTTGTTTTTCTGGAAGAAGGGAAAAGACTATGAGTTATCAGACAGAAGAGATCGGTGAAGCGG
>CACZPD010000156.1 GCA_902782955.1 uncultured Erysipelotrichaceae bacterium | reverse complement strand
GCAGGAAGCGCTGAGCCTCAGCAGGACAGGGTAGGTATCCACCGCTTTGATAAACGCACAGACGAAGACCAGGAAACGGATGTTCTCGCTTGGCTTGTCGCCCGGCGCGAAGAGGTTCTGCCCGTCATCCGTTACGATGGAATAGTTGTCATGCTTGCCGGAGCCGTTGATGCCGGCAAACGGTTTTTCATGCAGAAGGCAGGCCAGACCGTGCTTGGCAGCTGTCTTTTTGAGAATGTCCATTGTCAGCTGGTTCTGATCCGCGGCGACGTTGCCGGCGCAGTATACAGGCGCCAGTTCAAACTGTCCGGGAGCGACTTCGTTGTGCTCAGTCTTCGCATAGATGCCGAGTTTCCATAACTCCCCGTTGACTTCCTTCATGAATGCGGAGACCCTAGTGGGAATGGAACCGAAATAATGGTCGTCCAGTTCCTGCCGTTTCGGCGCTGCCGCTCCGAACAGCGTTCTGCCGGTGAGCCGGAGATCCAGACGCCGGTCAAAGTATTTTTTGTCGATCAGGAAATATTCCTGTTCCAGACCGACGGAGATATTGCATGATTTTACATCCTTGTCACCGAGCATATTGACGACACGCGTGCTGGCTTTGCTTAAGGCATTGATCGACTTGAGAAGGGGTTCCTTGCGGTCCAGCGCCTCACCTGTGTAGGAAACAAATACAGTCGGGATACATAAAACATTATCGCGGACAAATACCGGACTGGTGACATCCCAGTATGTATATCCCCTGGCTTCAAACGTAGCTCTTAAGCCGCCGCTCGGGAAACTGGAGGCATCCGGTTCACCTTTGATGAGCATCTTTCCGGAGAAGCGGCGGATCGGCTGTCCGTTTGCACCGGGTTCGATAAACGCGTCATGTTTTTCCGCGGTGCCCCCGGTCAGAGGCTGGAACCAGTGCGTAAAATGGGTGGCTCCTTTTTCCATGGCCCATTGCTTCATTGCATGCGCGATCGCATCTGCTGTATGCCGGTCGAGCATTTCCTCATTGGCTACTGATTTTTTCCATGCTTTGAAAACAGGTTTCGGAAGCATTTCTTCCATATCCTGTTCGCTGAAGATCATTTCACCGAAAGAATCATATTGCTTTTCCATGATAAGCCTCCTTTATATATGAAAAAGTGTAGGAGTATCTTTATGGTATGTCAATTAAAAATCGGAAAAATAATAAATATCCGAAAAATTATTCAAAAAATGAAGAAAAAAACCTGAGAAAATAAAAAAATCCAGATTTTTTTAATGAAATCTGGATTTTTTGTGAATACTTTTAATATTCGATCTTTTTGAACTGTTCCCACGGGAGATCCGGTTTGCCGAAATGACCGTAATTGACAGCCTTGTGATAGATCGGCTTTCTGAGATCCAGTTCCCTGATGATATTGGATACCCGGAAGTCAAAATTCTGTTCGATGATGCGGATCAATTCATCATCGCTGAAGCGTCCGGTCCCGTAAGTGTCGATATGCAGGGAAAGCGGTTCTTCCCGCCCGATCGCGTAGGACAGCTGCAGAAGGCATTTGCCGCACAGTCCGTTGGCAACCAGGTTGCGGCAGACATATCTTGCGTAATAGGCAGCTGAACGGTCGACTTTTGTCGGATCCTTGGAAGAGAAACAGCCGCCGCCGATCGGGGCATATCCGCCGTAGGAATCCACGACGATCTTTCTTCCGGTCGTGCCGGAATCCCCGAAACTGCCGCCGACGATAAAGCTGCCGGACGGATTGATCAGGAATTTCGTGTCAGCGTCGATATATGCCGGATCGATGACAGGCAGGATCACTTCGTTCAGGATCAGGTCATGGAGCTCTTCCTGTGAGATCTCTGCCGTATGCTGGGTGGAGACGACCACGGTATCCACACGGACAACTTTGTCATCCTCGTATTCTGCGGTGACCTGTGTTTTTCCGTCCGGTTTCAGACGCGGATCGTTTCTGCGTACTTCCTCCAGTCTGGCTGCCAGCTTATGCGCGCAGTCGATCGCGAAGGGCATGTAATTGTCCGTTTCGCTGCAGGCATACCCGAACATAATGCCCTGGTCACCGGCCGCAACGGAATCCTGATCAACAGCGTCATTGATCTCTGCGGACTGTCTGCTGACTTTGAGCAGGACATTATACTTTTCTTCATAGCCGATATCCCGGATCACTTTGCGTGCGATCGCCGCATAGTCAAGATCCGCTTTGGTATTGGCCTCACCATAGATCAGGACAAAGTCATCCTTGATGGTCGCTTCCACAGCCATATGGCTGTCCGGATCCTGTGCCAGTGCCGCATCCAGGATATGATCCGCGATGGAATCGCAGACTTTATCGGGATGTCCGCTGGTAACGGATTCCGAGGTAAAAAATACTTTAGACATAAAATAAAACTCCTTTCTG
>CACZPD010000155.1 GCA_902782955.1 uncultured Erysipelotrichaceae bacterium | reverse complement strand
TCGTTTCCCTTCTGATTCAGCATTGAATAGACGCATCCGCAGTAGCTCTGCCGGTAGAGATCGTAGGCTTCACAGATCGCTTTTGATTTCAGCTGGCCGTTGTCTTTTTTGAAGTCAGAGAAGAAATATCTGGAATGGCTGAACTCCTTCTGGAGGCGGGCACCGATCTCATTGAATTTCTGACTGTCTTTCTGCCGTGAGAAGGTCATGACGGTCGTGAAATAGTCGTATCCGTCCCGGTCCGCCATGGCGAATCCATACCGCATTCTTTCTTCATAGCAGAAGAAACAGCGTTTCCAACCTTCCGGATGGTCTTTTCCGAAAGATAACTTCTGCATGAATTCCTCCCCCCGGTAAGGTGTTTCGATCAGGGGGATTTCATCGTTCCAGCGCTCTTTCAGATATCTTCTGAATTCCGAAAGGCGCAGGTCATATTCTTCTTCCGGCCAGATATTGGGATTGTGAAACAGAACCGTTATATCAAATGTATCATGCAGAAAATCCAGCGGCCAGCAGGCACATACGATGCAGCAGGCATGCAGCAGTAAAGTCGGTTTCTGCTCTTTTTTATCCCGGATCCGTTCCATTTCCTTCAGTGCTTCCTGATGGTAATTGATCTTTGGACTTTGTTTTCTTTCCTGCAGATACTGTCTGAATGCTTCGGTTTCATTCATTGGTGATCAACATACAGTCCCCGAACGAGAAGAAACGATATCTTTCTTCCACCGCTTTCCTGTATGCCTCCATGGTCAGGTCATAGCCGGCAAAGGCTGCGATCATCATGATCAGAGTTGATTTGGGCAGGTGGAAATTCGTTATCATACCGTCAATGGTATGCCACTCATACCCGGGATAGATGAAGAGCTGCGTATCCCCGGTGCATTCACGGAATTCACCGAAACGGTTCCAAACCGATTCCAGTGTGCGCACAGAGGTCGTTCCGACAGCGAAAATACGGCGGCCTTCTTTTTTTGCGGTATTCAGGATATCCGCTGTCTCTTCCGGCATCTGATACATCTCACTGTGCATGACATGGTCTTCAATGTTTTCCGTATCCATCGGCCGGAATGTCCCGAGACCGACATGGAGAGTCACGTCGGCGACAATGACGCCTTTTTCTTTCAGCTGCCGGAATACTTCATCCGTAAAATGCAGTCCTGCGGTAGGCGCCGCAGCGGATCCCCTGATCCGCGCGTAAACCGTCTGATACCGTTCCGGATCATCCAGCTTTTCACGGATATAAGGCGGCAGGGGAACATTGCCGAGCTTGTCCAGGATCTCGTTGAAAATACCTGTATAGATCATCCGGAATTTCCGGATGCCTTTTTCCCCGATTGCGACACATTGTGCTTTCAGGATGCCGTCGCCGAAGGAAACGACCGTATCGGGTTTGACGACTTTGGCATTGCCGACAAGGCATTCCCAGATGTCGTTTTCTTCCTGCTTCAGAAGCAGGACTTCCACATGCGCGCCGGTGATCTCCTTGACGCCGAAAAGCCGTGCCGGTATGACACGGGTATTGTTGCGGACGAGGACATCTCCTGCCCGCAGATATTCCGGCAGGGAAGAGAACGATCTGTGTTCGATCCTGCCGTTGTTTTTATGAATGACCATCATCCGCGATGAAGATCTGTCAGACAGCGGTGTCTGGGCGATCAGTTCCGCAGGCAGGTCATAATCAAAATCACTTGTTTTGGAATATTTGAGCATAGCAGCCTTTCATCAGAATCCTCTCTGATCAAATTTCATTTCCTTCAGGACCTGTTCCTTGAAATCCAGAAAGCGGTCTTCGCGGATCGCGCTTCGTGCGTCTTCCATCAGTTTGAGCAGGAAGCGGATATTGTGGATCGACATCAGCCTGGTTCCGAATCCTTCTGCAGTGCGCTGCAGGTGATTCAGGTAAGCCCTGGAATAATTCGTGCATGTATAACAGTCGCAGGCCGGATCCAGAGGCGAGAAATCCTCTTTGTACACAGCCTTGCGTATGGATATCCTTCCTTCGCTTGTCATGAGCGTCCCGTGTCTTGCCAGACGCGTCGGGAGAACGCAGTCGCACATATCGATATTCAGCGCAACTGCTTCCAGAAGGTCGTTGACAGCACCGACACCCATCAGGTAGCGCGGTTTGTCGTAGGGAAGTGCTTCCGCACACCAGCGGACCATCCGCAGCATGGTTTCCTTGTCTTCGCCGACACTCGTTCCGCCGATCGCGTATCCCGGGAAATCCATCTCGATCAGTTTCTCGGTACAGTAGGTACGGAGGTCTTTATAATCACCTCCCTGTACGATGCCGAAGATCGCCTGTGTATCAGGGTTTTCGTTGGCGTTTTTTCCGCGTTCCGCCCAGCGGAGCGTACGCTCCATGCTGGCTTTCGCATATTCATAGGTCGCCGGATAGGGGATGCATTCATCGAAAGACATGATGATATCCGCGCCGATCTTATTCTGGATCTGGATCGACTTTTCCGGAGAAAGAAACAGCATATCGCCATTCAGATTGTTTTTGAATGTGACGCCTTCCTCCGTGATCTTACGGGAGTCAGCCAGTGAGAAGACCTGGAAGCCGCCGCTGTCCGTCAGCATAGGTCCCTTATAATTCATAAAACGGTGGACGCCGCCGGCCTTGGCAACGATATCCTCTCCGGGTCTCAGCCAGAGATGATATGTATTTGCCAATACGACGCCGGCTCCGGCCGCGTACAGTTCCTCGGGGGAAACAAATTTAACCGTAGCCTGTGTCCCGACCGGCATGAACATCGGAGTTTCAACGTCTCCGTGCGGCGTATGCAGGATGCCGCATCTGGCGCCGCTCTGTCTGCATACATGTGTTATTTCAAATGTTACTGGATTTTTCATAGTACGTTTTAGTATATCAAATAAAAACCGACTGCGGGGGATTATTTGCGGTGCTATAATACATTTACAACAGGCAATGCCGCCTGCGCATGTCTTCCCGGGCGTACAGAAAGGATCCGTGCATGAGATCACAGAAAATCAAGATCCGCAATGTGGAAACAGATAAAAGCAAACTGGTCAGGACCCTCCATGTCAAACCGACACTGCTTCTGTTTTTTATTCTGTTCTGCGGGATAGGGATCATATTTTTTGTCCCGTATCTGATCATACTCGGAATCGGTCTCGTCATGGCAGCGGGTTTTGCGCTGATCATACTGCCTGACCGTATTCTCTGCGAGTTTACAAAGGATTACCTGGTTCTGTATAATCATCCCAATCGTGATGACTGCACGCTTGTTTACTGGGAAGACATCGTTTCCTGGCAGTACGAATACCACGGCGCATGTGATCAGCTGGTTCTGATCCTGGTGGACGGCAGTACGGAACGTCAGGATGTATATTCCAAAAGGGTACTGAAGAAATATCTGAATATGTATGTACCGGGCAAGGAAATCAAAACGACACGAATGAGAAAAAGGTGAAATATGAAACTGATAGATGAAGCGGCTGTTGAAAAATGCAGGGCTCAGATGCTGTGCGAGGATGATTACGATGAAATGAGCATTATCTTTGATATGTTCGGGGACAGCACCAGACTGAAGATCATGAATGCTCTTTTTGTCAGTGAACTGTGTGTGGGTGATCTGGCGGCGCTTTTGGAAATGAGTACGTCCGCGGTCAGTCACCAGCTTGGCAGTCTGAAAAAAACCAAACTGGTCCGGACAAGAAAATCCGGCAAGAATGTATATTATTCCATGGCAGATGATCATATTATCAATATTTATAAGATGGCATACGAGCATATCAAGGAATGAGAATAACGGCAATAGATTTTGAAACGGCGAACAAGGATCCGGCCAGCGTCTGTTCTGTGGGCATCGCAGTCATGGAAGACGGTGTTCTGACGGATACCTACTATTCTCTCATTCGTCCGGAAGCGAATGTGGGCTTTTTTTCGTCTTGGAACACACGGATCCACGGCATTACAAAGTACGATGTTAAAGATGCGCCGGAATTCGCGGAAGTCTATGAGCAGATGAAGCCTTTTTTTGAAAACAGCCTGGTCTGCGCGCATAATGCCCGTTTCGATATGGGCTGTCTGAAAGCCGCATGTCTCAATACCGGAAGAAAGATTCCGTTTATCCGATATTTTGATACGGTCGAACTGTCCCGGAAGGCATTTCCGTCCCTTGAACACCACCGTCTGGATGATATGTGCGGTTATCTCGGGATCGAACTGGATCACCATAATGCCCTCAGCGACGCTCTCGGCTGTCTGCAGATCGCGGTAAATATCATGAACCTGACAGGCATCTTTGATCCGGAAGAAATGCTTGAAAACTGCGGAACAAGAATATACGAGCTTTGAAAAAATTTTCAGATTAATGTAATTTATTTACATTTTTGCTTTGATGTCATATAATAAACACGCTTAGCTTAAGGGGATTATTACAATGGCACAATACGAAAACAACGCATATTTCTGGCAGAAGATCGATACGCTCTTCCTCTCCAGCAAACTGGTGATCACAAGAAAGAAAAATGATATTCATCCTAAATTTCCGAATCTGATCTATCCGACAGATTACGGATATCTGAAGGAAACGATCAGCACCAGCGGGGACGGGGTGACAGTATATGCAGGTTCCGGTTCCAGAAATACGATGACCGCGCTGGTGGTCGCTGTAGATATTCTGCAGAAAGAACTTGATGTCAAAGTTCTTGCCGGCTGTACGGAAGACGAAATTCTGGATGTTCTCCATTTTCTGAATCAGACAGATTATCAGAAAACCGTCCTGATCCGCAGAGGTAAAGAAATCCCTGCATGGGGACTGACAGAGAATTAAAAAAGCCACTCATTCCTGAGTGACCGGTTCACCATTGAAATTTACCGTAATATCATTACTGTTCAGATCAGTAATGATTTTTTTTGCGAGCCAGACCGCTTTGCCGTACAGTTCGGGCAGCGATGCGCTGATGGCTTTTTCGGGATCGAATTTCAGCGGATAGGCAATGTGATTCAGATTGAGGATCTTCTGATCATGCTTTCCGATCAGCATCATCGAAGAGGCGGGATGCGGCAGGTGCAGAAGGTCTTCCGCTTTCCGGATCACATTGTATTTCAGCTGGGATGAAGGTTTCAGGATCCTTGTCATCAGCCATGTGTCATTGATGCTCTGGACGATCTTTTCCGCCGGGATCTCAATATGGAAGACTGCGCGGAACATCTCTTCAAATATTCCGGCGAGTTTCTTTGCGTTTGGACGTGAGATCCTCATTTTTTTATAGACATCATATTCCTGTATGTCATGTCCCCGCTGGTTCATGATCCATACATCCAGCTCTGCTTCCAGCCTGACATGGATCTCGCCTGCGCGGACATGTGTACGTTCATGTTCTTCCTGAGAGACAGCCCATACGAGGGGGTGGGCACAGGAATCCAGCGCGTAATGGCACAGGTATCCGTAATAATAGCTGCACATAACAGGGTCATCTTCCATTTTCTCTTTGAAGAAGGAGATCACCTCCCACGGTTTGTCGTGATGCAGGAGTCCTCCGTATTTCTTCAGACTGCCCGGCAGAAGCGAGGCTTTTGAGAACAGAAGCATATCCGGTCCCTGTGACCCGAGCCAGAACAGGGGAAAATCGGCAATCTTCTTCTGATACTCCGGAGGCAGAAGGGCATAGACATCTTCCGCAAACTGAACATGTGTTGTGGCTGCTGGCATATAATGTTCTCCTTATAGTGATTACTGATCGTCTTCAAATAGATATGTGCCGATCCGGACCATATTGCTGGAATGTTCCAGGGCGATCCGGTAGTCGTCGCTCATGCCCATGGAAAGAGTACGGATCTTGTCTGATCCGAATTCTTTCTGCAGCATGCGGAAGAGTTCTTCACCCTCCGCAAATACAGAATGTATCTTAGCGGTATCTTCCGTATGCGGACCCATGCACATGATGCCGCACAGATCGATATGCACATATTGAGCGCATTCCCGGATGAAGGATACGGCATTTTCTTTTGACAGACCTGTTTTGTTTGTATCATCCACTGCCAGATGGAATTCCGCAAAGGCACGTATTACCCGGTTTTCACGGGCAGCTTCTTTTTCGATCAGGGCAGCGAGCTCCAAAGAATCCAGTGACTGGATACAGGAGACGTGGGGCACGACCTGGCGCACTTTGTTTTTCTGCAGATGTCCGATAAAATGCCATTCGATGTCTTCCGGCAGGACTTCCGCTTTCTGCTTCAGTTCCGCAGCCCGGTTTTCACCGAAGATCCGCTGTCCTTC
>CACZPD010000154.1 GCA_902782955.1 uncultured Erysipelotrichaceae bacterium | reverse complement strand
CAGGATGACAAGTATGAAGAAGACTTCTTCGGAAAACATGCTTCGCTGACCGTCAGCGGACAGCTGCAGGCAGAAGCCTTTGCGCTGGCTTTCCGTGATGTCTATACATTCGGTCCTACATTCCGCGCTGAAAACTCCAACACAACGACACATGCGGCTGAATTCTGGATGATCGAACCGGAAATGGCATTCGCGGATCTTGCGTATGATATGGACGTTATTGAAGATATGGTGAAATACTGCATCGAATATGTTCTTGCGGCATGCCCGGAAGAAATGAAATTCTTCAATGAACGCATTGACACCACACTCATGGAACGTCTCGAAAAAGTCAGAAACTCGGATTTCAGAAGAATGACATATACCGAGGCGATCGAGATCCTCAAGAACGCCGATGTGAAATTCGAAAACAACAAGATCGAATGGGGAATGGACCTGAATACGGAACATGAAAGATACCTTTGCGAAAAGGTCGTAAACGGTCCGGTTTTCCTCATTGACTATCCGACAGAGATCAAGGCATTCTACATGCGTCTCAACGATGACGGCAAAACAGTCGCGGCATGCGACCTGCTCGTGCCGGGTGTCGGAGAGCTCGTCGGCGGTTCGCAGAGGGAAGAGCGTCTCGATGTCCTGCAGGAAAAGATGTGGAAGCTCGGCATGAATCCGGAAGGATACCAGTGGTATCTGGACCTCCGCCGTTACGGCGGCTGTATGCATGCCGGTTTCGGACTGGGCTTTGAGCGTCTGGTCATGTACGTGACAGGTATGGAGAACATCCGCGACGTCGTGCCGTTCGCAAGAACGCCGAAGAATCTGCAGTTCTGATAAAAAGAAGAGGAAAAAGGGAATGGAACAGTATGTACTGAAAGAAAATCCTGACGGCAGCGTGATCACGGTAAGAGACGTGCAGAATGTCCTGCTGTCAATGTTAAAGGATGTTGATAAGGTTCTGAAGGAATACTCCATTCCTTATTTTCTGAACGGCGGGAGCGCTCTCGGAGCGATCCGGCATAAAGGATTCATACCCTGGGATGATGATGCGGATATCGGAGTCCTGAGGGAAGACTATGACCGTCTTCTGGAAGCCTTGAAGCATCTGCCGGACAAATATCTTTTTCAGTGTTTTGAAAATGATAAACGGTATAATGTCCTGATCCCGAATGTCAAGATCCGCCTGAAGGGGACATACCTGGAGGAAGCGAACAAACTGCTGTCCAACCGCTGTACGGGGTATGAAGGCTGCGATGGTCTTTTTATCGATATTTTTGCGTACGATTCTGTCAGTCTGAATAAAATGACGGGAATCGGTTACCGTATCGCCAACTATTTACTGATGGTCCCGGAGATCATTGCGGACAATTATCTGCATATCAACCCGGTGCATATCAAAAAGCTGATCGTCTGGAACGCGCGCAGGTATGCCCGCGCAGCGAGAAAGACCAATACCGAATATGTCGGATTTGAGCTGACATGGCTCTGGAACGGTTTTTATCCGCCGTATAATTTCACAAAAGAAGAATTGCTGCCGGTAAAATATGTACCGTTTGAAGATACATATCTGCCGGTGCCGAATCAATATGATGTTTATCTGCGCAGATATTTCGGGGACAGCTATATGCAGTTTCCGCCGGAAAACAAGCGCTTTGCCAAACATATAACAGATATCAGACTATGAGGTGACTATGCTGTATCAGGCCGCCAGGGCATCTAAGTACTACGGTGCTGAAACGATCTTTGAAGATGTGATCTTCGAGATCAAAGGAACAGAAAAAATAGCGATCGTGGGACGGAACGGATGCGGCAAGACCACTTTTCTGCGCTGTATGTGCGGAGAAGAGAATTTTGATAAAGGAAATATAACAAAAGCCAACCATGTGACGATCGGGTATCTTGCCCAGAAAGTCCTGGAACATGATGAATGGACGGTAGAAGAGGAACTGATGACGATCTACCGTCATGTTTTTGACCTGCAGGAAAAGATGCACCAGCTGGAAGAAACGATGCAGGAAGACGCATCAGAAAAGGTGCTGAACCAGTATGCGCAGCTGCAGGAAGAATTTGAAGCTTTTAACGGATACAACTGGGAAGCGGAGATGAAGACGGTTTTCACCCGCTTCGGATTTTCCGCGGAAGATCTTCATAAGAAGATCGGGGAGTTTTCCGGCGGGCAGAAAACGCGGATCGCTTTTGTCAGGCTGCTGCTTTCAAAGCCGGATATCCTCCTGCTTGACGAGCCTACCAATCATCTGGATCTCAATGCGATCGAATGGCTGGAAGGCTATATCCGCAAATATCCAAAGGCAGTCGTTGTCGTATCGCATGACCGGATGTTTCTGGACAAGGTCGCGGATGTGACATATGAAATGGAATTCGGCGGGATGAAGCGCTATGCCGGCAACTATTCCGCTTATGTCGAACAGAAAAAGAATGACCTGGAACGCCAGGAAAAAGCCTATGCAAGACAGCAGAAAGACATTGCCCGTCTGCAGGCGCTGATCGAAAAATTCCGGTACAAAAAGAACAAAGCTGCTTTTGCGCAGTCCAAGATCAAATATCTGGAGCGCATGGATAAGATCGAACCGGAAAAAGCGGACGAGAAAACATTCCATGCCCGCTTTACCCCAAAGATCAAAGGCGGGGAAAATGTCCTGGAAGTGCGGGATCTGGAGATCGGTTATGATTCTGTTCTCTGCCGGATCTCGATGAAGCTGCGCCGGGGAGACCGGATCGCGGTCATCGGTCCCAACGGGACGGGAAAATCCACATTCGTCAAGACCCTTATGGGACTGGTTCCGCCTCTGTCGGGTCATTTCCTGTACGGGCATCAGATCGAGCAAGGTTACTTTGACCAGCAGCTGGCCCAGTTTTCCAGCGGGAAGACAGTTCTGGAAGAAATCTGGGATGAACATCCGGATCTTGACCGCACAGCGATCCGCAGCGTGCTCGGACAGTTTCTGTTTTCCGCGGATGACGTATTCAAAACGGTTGACGTGCTTTCCGGCGGTGAGAAAGTCAGGCTTTCCCTGGCCAAACTGCTTCTGAAGCATTCCAACCTGCTGATTCTCGATGAACCGACGAACCATCTCGATATCCCGGGAAAGGAAGCTCTGGAAGAATCGCTGAAGGGCTTTACCGGCACACTGCTGTTTGTTTCGCACGACCGTTATTTTATCTCCCAGCTGGCAACGGGACTTCTGATCCTGGATGAAACATCCGCGCAGTTCGTTGATAAAACGTATGCGGAATATACGGAATCTCTGTCCGGCAAAGAAGAAATACGCATATTTGAAGAAAAAAAGGACACCAGGCCGGAGAAAAAACCGCAGATGTCCCCGGAATCCCGCAGAAGGGAAGTTGCGCGGATCGAAAAGGAGATTACAAAGAAGGAAGAAGAACTTGAATTCATGCGTTCCCTCCGCTTTGAAGAGGAGTATTATCAGGATTTCCAGAAGATGAATGATCTGGAAGCGGATATCGATGACATTCATGACGAACTGGCCAGGCTGATGGACCGGTGGGAAGAACTCAGCGAAGATCAGTAATAGAGGAAGAGAGGATACTCTCTTCCTTTGTTTTCCTATATAATTAAGAGGAATAAAAAGGAGATTAAGATCATGTCAAAATGTTTAGTAGCGCAGTCCGGCGGACCGACAGCTGTGATCAACGCGACACTTGCAGGCATAGTCAAAGCAAATCAGATGAATCCGATCTACGACGCGGTTCTTGGAGGACTCAACGGGATCGAAGGTGTATTAAACGAGAGATTTGTGGATCTCTCGGATATGAGTGAAGAAGAAAACCTGATCCTTCAGCAGACGCCGTCGAGTGCTCTCGGCGCATGCCGTTACAAACTGAAAAGATATAAGATCGAAGATTTTGAAAAGATCATTTCCATCCTGGATAAGCATGATATCGAGACGGTGTTCTACATCGGCGGAAATGATTCGATGGATACCGTTGCGGCGCTGACGGAATACTGTGCGGAAAAGGGCATCACCAACCACAGGTTTATCGGCTGTCCGAAAACAGTTGACAATGACCTGATGCAGACGGATCACTGTCCGGGATTCGGCTCAGCCGCGAAGTACATCGCTTCGACAGCGCTCGGGACATGGCTGGACCTGAATGTATATCCGGCTTCCCGGAAGGAAGTTTTCATCCTTGAGACAATGGGCAGGGATGCGGGATGGCTCGCCGCGAGCGCATGTCTGTCCGGCATAGTCGATATCCTGATCGTTCCGGAACGGTCATTTGAAAAAGAAGTTTTCCTGGAAGAGGTGAAAAAACATATCGAAGCCAAGAGCAAGTGCTATGTCGTCGTATCGGAAGGCGCACATTTTGCGGACGGAACATATATAGCGGCAGGACAGACCGGCGGCAGCGAAATCTTCGGACGTGCGGTTCTCGGCGGTGCTGCCAAAGCCCTGGAACAGATGATCCTGGAATCCGGCGTGGCTCCGCGCTGCAGGGTGCTGGACCTTTCCACATCCCAGCGTTCCGGCATGATGGAACAGTCACTGGTGGACAGGACGGAGTCCTACCGTCTCGGCATGAGTGCCCACATGCGTTCCGCTGATCCTTCCTTCAAGGGCAAAATGGTCGCTGTCAGAAGGAAACCCGGCGAACTCTATAAAGTTGAGTACTTTGCGATCGATGCCGACAAAGTAGCGAACTTTGTCAGAAACTTCCCGGATGAATGGATCCTGCCGGACTATGCGGGAGTCACGGAAGAAGCACT
>CACZPD010000153.1 GCA_902782955.1 uncultured Erysipelotrichaceae bacterium | reverse complement strand
CAGTCACAATGACAGTTCCTTTTGCCATCGGGTCGTCCATGATGATTTCTTCCGCTGCCGGTACCCGGATGAAACCGCTGCGGGGATTCTTGATACTGATGACCGGCGCATTCAGTTCTGCTTCTACTTCAGAACGTTCAAACGCGAGATCTGTATCGATCATGGTGCAGTTGACCAGCTTCAGTCCCTTGCAGTAACAGAGAGGCTGTGTGCCGATGATCGTGCAGTTTATAAATGTGATATTCTCGCTGTACCAGGCAAGGTATTCGCCTTTGATCACACTGTCCCGCACAACGATGTTTTTGGCATGCCAGAATGCATCTTTTGCATCGAAAGTGCAGTTGGTGAATTCAGAATTCTCAATATACTGGAAGGAATATTTGCCCTTCAGGCTGACATGATCGAAATGAAGGTTTTCGGAACGCATCATAAAGTATTCACTTTCATTTGATGTATTGATCATAGTAAGTCCTTTTACAGACCAGCCGAATTCCTGCGAAATAATGTCGCTGTCTTTTATGGTTACATCTGCACATTCCCGCAGAGCCTTGATGCCGTGAAGTTTTGTGCCGGAAATCTGAATATCCCTGGAATACCATAAGGCAGCCCGGCAGTTTTCTGTCAGATGAGAATCAGTAATTGTTACATGTGTGTCATGCCAGAAGGGATAACGCAGATTGAAGTAACTGTTCTCAACCGCTATGTCTTTACCTTCCTTCAGCGCGCTTTCGCCGTCCGCGGGACCGTCAAATCTGCAGTCTGTGATCCTGACGCCAAGACTTCCGTATAATGCGCGTTCTTCGTCAAATGTCTGGTTCTTATATTCTTTCATGGGTTTCTCCTTGTTTTTTTCTTTGGGCGGGATGTTTGTACAAGTTCCGGTTACCCCCGGATATGTATCTCCTGCATTAACATACTATGCACTTTTCTTTCTATAATCAAATACTTATATCAGATACCTTACTATGCTAAAATTGAATAGGAAGGTGGTCTCCATGGATATCAGAACAATTGAATATTATCTCGCTGTAGCACGGGAAGGAAATATCTCTGCCGCAGCTGAAGCCCTGCATGTATCACAGCCTTCTCTTTCCCGGCAGATGAAGGATCTGGAAACAGAACTTGGAGTGATCCTGTTTGAAAGAGGAAACAGGCGGATCGAATTGACAGAAGAAGGAATGGTCCTCCGGAAGCGTGCGGAAGAGATCCTGCACTTAGTGCATCAGACAGAAAAAGAGATCACCGAAGTCAAAAACAAGATCAGCGGTGATATTTCCATCGGTGCGGGAGAATCACATGCATTTCATCATATAGCCGAGATAGCAGGCAGGATCTCGGCAGAATATCCCGGGATCCGTTTCCATATCGTCAGCGGTGACACAGCGGATCTGATGGATCAGCTTTCCTGCGGATTGATCGACTTTGCCCTGATTTTTACAGATTGTGATCCGGCAGTGTATCAGTCGGTTACACTGCCCGAAGAGGATATTTACGGTGTATTGATGCGGAAAGACAGTCCGCTGGCAAAGAAAAAGTCTGTCCGCGGTGAAGACCTGCAGGGTCAGAAGGTATTGACTGCCAGAGCAGGACATCCTTATCTGGAAAACAGGATCGATTTATCCGGTGTACAGCTGATCGGGACATATAATCTTTTATATAACGCTTCACTGCTGGTGGAAGACGGTATAGGCTGTGCGCTTGCGTTCGACCGTATTATTCCGACAGGGGCAGAAAGCGATCTGTGTTTCCGACCGCTGGATCCGCCGATCACAGTGCGGGGAATGCTGATCTGGAAGAAATACCAGATTTTTTCACCTGCTGTTCAGCTTTTCGCGGAAGAGGTGGAACGCATCCGTAATGAAAATCCGGAAAGATAACTGTCTTTCCGGATTTTAAGTGCAGATGACACTATGCGCTTTCATATGGTTTTTTTGCAAGCCAGCCGCGGAACAGACCTCCTTCGAAGAAAGAAATGATAATAAAGAAGATATCCGCGAAGATGATAAAGATAAATGAAGGGATCAGGATACGGGTATATTTTTTTCCTGAGGAAGTACCTTTGCGGATAGCGGAACCCATACCGCCGAGATAGTAAAGAACTCCAAGATTGAAGTACAGCAGAAGGGCAGCATTTTCCGCAAAGCTGATCCACGCTTCCTGCGGGAAAAAGTTTCCTGTGTTGACCGCACTGAGTATCGTGTTCAGTACCAGCAGGGCAATATCCACGATAAACAGGATTCGGGTAACGTTCAGCATAACACCGCCGCCGATGCCGACACCGCCGCCCCACATCAGACCGGCATGGTGACAGAAATTCTCGAATACCTGCATCAGCGGTTCATTCTGTCTGCCTTCGATAAAGCCGTTGTTGGCAATACAGTAAACATTGAAATGAAGATCGTTTTCCTTACAGAATGACTCCATTGCCTGCATAAACGGAAGTACATGGGAAGGAACACCGTCCACATAGAGCGGAAGGCAGAATACAGCAGCCTGTGCGTCCTTCAGCTGCGCAAGGATGCGTTCATGATCCGCTGCCGTGCGCAGTTTTTCCGTTACTTTTTCACCGGTAAGGAACAGCTTCTGCAGGAACAGGAAGTAGGATGAGGCGCAGAAGTTTTTCTTGGGGCTGCAGTTGATCAGTACTGTTTTCATAAAGCGGCCTCCAGTTCTGCCGGATCCTGCAGGAATACGACTTCGGATCTTTCATATCCATCGTTGATCGCATTGCGTTTCGCCATATAGCGGAATGTTTCTTTTTCCATATCCGTAATGTCACCCCGGACGATGACTTTCCACAGGTCATGTTTCCCGTATCGCAGTGTATGATGCATCTGTCTGCCCCGGTATGTGCTGAACGGTGTGGATGTACCGATGGAACGGTCCAGGATATTTTTAACAGGAGCGCTG
>CACZPD010000152.1 GCA_902782955.1 uncultured Erysipelotrichaceae bacterium | reverse complement strand
TCTTCGTTCTCTCGGAAAACGAGCCCAACGTATACAGATGCCTGTACTGTGAAACGAAAGCGGAGACGCAGAAACACATTTCACGAAAATAGTTTTTACAGATAAACAGGAACCGGATCAAAGTCCGGTTTTTGTATGCGGAAAGAAATCTGTATCATTCCGGCGCAGGCATTCATTTTCCGAATGACATACAATGTTGAAAAGGCATTTTACATTTACAACAGAACTCTGCATATTGAAAAGGAAAGAAAGAGGTAATCAAATGAAAAAACGCATGATCGGAAATCTGGAAGTATCTGCAGTAGGTATGGGATGCATGGGATTCTCACACGGCTATGGCCAGATCCCGGAACGTTCCTACAGTATTGAAGCGATCCGTGACGCCTATAACGCAGGCTGCACATTCTTCGATACAGCGGAAACATACGGAAATGTCCTGTACTATGAAGGACACAATGAAGAGATCGTCGGTGAAGCAATTGAACCGTTCAGGGACAAAGTGGTCCTTGCCACAAAGATGCATATCCATGATGAAGAACTCACGGAAGGATATGATCTCTATGAACTGATCAAGGGACATCTGATGAAATCCCTGAAAAGACTGAGGACGGATTATGTGGACCTGTATTATCTCCACAGGGTCAATGAAAATGTACCGGTGGAAGATGTCGCAGCGGTCATGGGAAGGCTGATCGAGGAAGGCCTGATCAAAGGCTGGGGTATGTCCCAGGTCGGTGTCAGAACTATCGAAAGAGTTCAGTCCATCACCCCGCTTACGGCTGTTCAGAACCTGTACAACATCCTGGAAAGAGACTGCGAAAAGGAAGTGTTCCCGTACTGTCTGGAACATAATATCGGTGTTGTCCCGTTCTCGCCGATCGCTTCCGGCTTCCTTTCCGGGAAGATCAAAGCGGATACCGCCTTTGAAAAGACAGATGACGTCCGCAACTTCGTACCTCAGCTGAAGAAGGAAAACATTGAAGGCAACCAGCCGATCCTCGATATTCTGAACCGCTATGCGGCAGAGAAGAACGCTACGCCGGCACAGGTATCCATTGCATGGATGCTGAAAAAGTATCCGAACGTCGTACCGATCCCGGGTTCAAAAAACAAGGGAAGGATCCTCGAAAATCTGGGCGGCGGTGATGTTGAACTGACAGACGGGGAGTTCAAGGACCTGCAGGACGCGCTTGATGCCTGTCAGATCTACGGTCACAGAGGCATTGAGGAATCACAGCATAAGACATTCTCAAATAACTGGAAGAAGTAATGAATATGAAGAAAACCGTAATTGCACTCATTTCATCTTTGCTGGTTCTGTGCGGCTGTTCTGCTTCACAGCCGGCAGCGGAAGAACCGGTCAGCGGGCCGGAAGAAACAGCTGAAACAGAAAAAACAGCAGAACTGGAAGAATCAATGAAAAAAGAACTTATCGTCTATTTTTCAAGGGCAGGGGAAAACTGGGATGTCGGTACAGTTGAAAAAGGAAACACCCGGATCGCGGCAGAATATATTGCGGAAAAAACCGGCGCTGATGTGTTTGAGATCATTCCTGTTGTTCCGTATCCGGAAAACTATAATGAAACATTGGCGGTCGCACAGGAAGAAAAGAATAATCAGGCCAGACCGGAGATCAAAAATGTTGTGGTTAACTGGGGAAGCTATGAAACGATCATCCTCGGCTATCCGATCTGGCACGGCGATCTGCCGATGATCGTCTATGCATTCCTCGAAAGCTATGACTTTACAGGGAAGACCGTTTATCCGTTCAACACGCACGGCGGCAGCGGACTGGCCGGAACGCCGGATAAGATACGTGCTGTTATTCCGGAGGCAGATGTCAGGGATGGTCTGGCATTGACCGGAAAAACAGTCCAGAATGATTTCGGTTCCGTACAGCCGGAGATCGACGCATGGATGCAGGAAAACAATCTGATGCAGTAATTCTGCCTGCGGACAGTTTATCAAAAGAGTATTTATGATTAACAATTTTTGAATCGTGATAAAATATAAGTGACCAACAGTGCTTTGCCAGCCTGCTGAAAAAAATAATAGGAGGATAATAAATTATGGCTGTAAATCGTTTTGTTTTGAACGGAATTTCTTACCATGGACACGGCGCAATCAAGGAGATCCCGGGTATCGTCAAAGCTAAGGGATACAAGAAAGCTTTCGTCGCATCCGATCCTGATCTCGTCAAATTCGGCGTAACAGCGAAAGTTACAGATCTTCTCGCTGAAAACGGCATCGATTACGAAATATACTCTGATATCAAACCGAACCCGACGATCGAGAATGTCCAGCATGGTGTAGATGCCTACAAAGCTTCCGGCGCTGATTTCATGATCACAATCGGCGGCGGTTCCTCAATGGATACCGGCAAAGGAATCGGCATCATCGTCAACAACCCTGATTTCTATGATGTCCGTTCCCTGGAAGGCCTCTCCCCGACAAAGAACCGTACAGTATTCACGATCGCTGTTCCTACAACAGGCGGAACAGGTGCTGAATCCACCATCAACTATGTAATCACCGATGTTGAAAAGAAGCGTAAATTCGTCTGCGTAGATCCTAACGACATTCCGGACATCGCTGTTGTTGACCCGGATATGATGTCTTCCATGCCGAAGGGCCTGACAGCTTCCACAGGTATGGATGCGCTGACACACGCAATCGAAGGCTACACAACCGGTGCTGCATGGGAACTGGCTGACTGCCTGAACCTCGAAGCGATCCAGCTGATCGCAAAGAACCTGCGCAAGGCTGTTGCGAATGATCCGGACGGACGTGAAGGAATGGCGCTGGCACAGTATGTCACAGCTATGGCTTACTCCAATGTCGGTCTCGGTATCGCTCACTCCATGGCACACACACTGGGTGCTGTCTATGACACACCGCACGGTGTTGCATGCGCAATGATGCTGCCGATCGTTATGGAATTCAACCAGGAATACACAGGCGAGAAGTTCAAGAAGATCGCTGAAGCATTCGACGTTGATACAACAGGCATGAGCCCGGAAGAATACCGCAAGGCTGCCATCGATGCAGTACGTCAGCTGTCTGTTGATGTAGGCATCCCGACAAAACTGGAAAAACTCAAGGAAGAAGATCTCGACTTCCTGTGCGAATCTGCAGCTGCAGACGCATGCGCACCGGGCAACCCGAGACCTGCAACACTGGAACAGTTCCGTGAAATGTTCTGCAAACTGATGTAATCAGCTGTAGATTTCATCAAATACTTTTCAGAATAAATGATCATTTGCCAGTCTGAAATAACGGCATAAAACAACCCGGATAGATTCATTTCTGTCCGGGTTTTCATGTGTCAGGCATATTTTGCGGATATTACCGCAGGAAAAAGAACTCAAATATCTTGCATATTACGAAGAATACATGGATCATCACAACACAGAAACAGACGAGACCGGCAGTATATCCGGTTCCCCCGTTTGTTTTGTTCCAGATGATTTCCAGAACCGGGTTTCCGTATGTTTCCCGCAGAAACATGAAATTCTTATTGAAACGGACATCGATCAGGTAAATGACGCCGGCAAGGATAAGAATACGGAAAATGGCTCCCCAGAGCATCGGATAGGAAAGCGGGATCTCACCGGCTGCGAAGCGTGCAGCCACATAGAGGACGATAAGGCCGTGGTACAGGAACTGATGGATGGTATAGAAATTGACGGCAGGAAGAGGAGAAGTGGTCGGAAAGAAAATGGCCATCAGCGCTGCCGGCAGAAACAGCGTCACCAGCATCAATGAAACGATGGTGTTATCCGGGATCAGGGAATCTATAACGATAAAATAGGCCGCAAAGCTGCAGAGTTCCAGCGGCAGGTAGTCTGAAAATACAACATCCGAATTGGCGATGATGACCATTTTGATCAGGTCAATGGCGATCAGTACAGCAGCGATGGAACGCAGGAAGACGAGTTTCGCCGCAGGATCAGCACCCAGGTAATACCATACACCGGGAATGATGCACAGAAATGCAACGGCGATCCAGAGAAAATGGGCAGGTGTAAACTGTCCGTAACCCAGACCTTCGGGGATATTGTCCCGGTGTGTCCAAAAATACTTCATGATTCTATTGTAAGACTAATACAGTAAGAACGTACTGTAAAAAGGTCACACACAGAAATATCCTCTCCAGCCGCGTACGGAGTAATATGAATCCGCGCCGTTGTGGAAGGTAAAGACGGTCCCGTAACGATATTCGCAGAACAAAGCACCGCCCAGCTGTCTGATCTTCTCGGGCGTGGCGATCCAGCTGGAAGTTTTCGTATCGAATTCACCGAGTTCCTGGAGCCGGTAATATAACGTTTCAGTGAGCAGTTCAACACCCATCTGCCTTGCCTGCGTGAGGGCACTGCCGGCAGGGGGATTCTTTTTCCGTTTCCGCAGAGCTTCATCGTCGTAACAGAGACTCCTGCGCCCGGCCGGTGTTTCTTTGGAACAGTCGCAGAAAATGAGTTTTCCTGTTTCGCTGTCATAGCCAATGGTGTCTGGTTCACCTCCGCTTTCTTCCATTTTTCTGAGGATCTCCAGAGCTTCCGGATGGCTGTTCAGGATCGTTTCTATGGTTTCCCAATTTATATCGGGGTGGCGGGTCATGTTTTCATGAAATCGTTTTTTCAGTATTCCGATCATATGATTCCTCCGCATCGTATTTATGATTCATATTATATCAGCTTACCGTTCCTGTTTCTGCAGAGGGGTGCGCATAACGTATTTTAATGTACTGAATATCCTTTGTTTTTTGAATGAGAGCTGAATGAATACACAGGTATTTCATGATAAAATTGCAGTAACAGTTTGCGGAAGGAGAAAGCCTCATGCGGAGAAAGAAACTGTCTGAAATGAGTTATTATCAACGGATCCACCACAGCCTGGCCGGGAAGACCTTCCGTGTGCTTATCCTGTTTTATCTGATCCTCAACGCTACGGCACTGATCTTCGGCAACTATCTGTACTATTCTTCTGTCCGGCGGGATTACCGCAACAGGACATGGCAGATGTCCAGGACGGCGAATCATTTTATGGATACGGAGGCAGCTCTGGACGAAGCGGCGAAAGTCATGACTATCTATTACGGGATGTCAGACGAAGAACGGGACCAGCTGAATGACAAGCATTCCCCGCTGCTGTCTGCTTTTGATGAAGTCCGTGATGAGAAGTTTGAAGAACTGCGTTTCACCCTGCTGGATATCCAGGAGACCAACGGCGGAATAGCTGCGTTTACTGCTTTTCTGGATCCGGAGACAAACCGGCGTGTATTCATTGCGGATTCCGATCCCAATGACAGTTTCTGTCCGCCTGGCAGCTGGGATGAGCTGAAAGCAGAATCGATCCGTGATCTGACGGAAGGACGAAGCTATTTCCTGGATAATCTGTTCGGGGCAGGAAAGATCCCTGTCACGACGATCAATATGGAACCATACGGTTACCGGTGCATGGGCGGGACCATAATCGGGATGATAGACGGCAAACCGGTCTTTGTCTTCTTTGATACGGACATGAATGCGGCGATGTCGACAGTCAAAAAGTTCATGTGGGCTTATATTGTGATGATGGCCGGAATATCGATTGCGGCGCTGTATGCTGCCCTGCGCAATCTGAACCGCAGAACGGTAAGGCCGATCAACCAGCTGGCTGCTGCGGCGAAGGCGTATTCCCAGGACAGGTCTTCCGATACTCCTTCCGGGAATCATTTTGAAAAGCTGAATATCCGGACCGGTGATGAGATCGAGAACCTCAGTCTGACTATGCAGGAAATGGAACGGGATCTCGATGCATATATGAAGAATCTGACACGGATCACGGCCGAAAGGGAACGGATCAGCACAGAACTTTCCCTGGCAACCCGCATCCAGGCAGATATGCTGCCGAATATCTTTCCGGCATTCCCGGAACGGCCGGAATTTGATATCTATGCCGTTATGGATCCGGCAAAGGAAGTCGGCGGCGATTTCTATGACTTCTTCCTGATAGATGACGATCATCTGTGTCTCGTGATTGCGGATGTTTCCGGCAAGGGTGTGCCTGCGGCACTATTTATGATGATCTCAAAGATCCTTGTACAGAATGTCGCAATGACCGGCTTAAATCCGGCCGGCATACTGGAAATCGTCAATCATCAGATCTGCGCCAACAACCGCGAAGAGATGTTCGTGACGATATGGCTCGGTATTCTGGGGATATCCACCGGAATACTGACCGCTGCGAATGCGGGACATGAGTATCCTGTGATCATGGAACCGGAGGGAAGCTTCAGCGTTCACAAAGACAAGCACAGTTTCGTCATCGGCGGTATGGACGGCATGTTATACCATAACTATACGATCCCGCTTCAGCCCGGTGCCAGACTGTTCGTGCATACGGACGGTGTCACGGAGGCGACTGACGCAGGTCATAATCTGTTCGGGACTGAGCGCATGCTGGAAGCACTGAACCAGAATAAAGACGGTTCCGCAAAAGAAGTAATCCAGGGCGTACTGGAAGCGGTTGAATCATTTGTGGCAGGTGCGGAACAGTTCGACGATATCACGATGCTGTGTATTGAATACACAGGGCCAAAGGAAAACGCATAAAGAATTACACATTACAGATGCGGAGAAATGATCTTCCGCATCTGTTTATTATTCAGACGGTGCGAAGCGGAGAGAAACAGGAACATATATCACGATAAAGGTAGTATTATAAGAGTATGACGACCCCGATCGGACATTTCGGCATCAAACATAAATCACTGATCAGAAGGCTGGCGGAATCCAATAATCCGGAGAAGATCTTTCTTACGGTCTTTCTTGCGGTCATTGTGATCGGGTCAATCCTGCTGTCACTGCCGGTTTCCAACAATGCAAGCCCGGCTCCATATATCGATAACCTGTTTGTTTCATGCAGCGCGGTATGCGTGACAGGGTTATCGACGGTTACGGCTTCCGCCCAGTACAGTATATTCGGGAAGACAGTCATGATCTTTCTGATGCAGATCGGGGGCCTGGGTCCCATGACCATCATTGCCATCATTTTCCTGCAGAACAGGAAACGTATGGAAACGACGGAAAAGAAACTGTTCGCGGCAGGTTCCGGAAAAAGCAATCTGTATGATGTGCCTGCTTATCTGCGCAGGATCATCTGGTTTACCTTTCTCTTCGAGTTAGCCGGTTTCGTGCTTCTGTGCACCCGCCTGATCGATATATACGGAAACCCGGAAGGCGTGTTCCATTCTATGTTTCTGTCTGTATCTGCTTTTACCAACGCGGGATTTGACAGCTTTGCGGCTGACAGTCTGGCCGGATACGCGTCTGACCCGGTAATCAATTTTACTGTCATGGCACTGATCGTTACGGGCGGTCTGGGATTCATGGTCTGGTTTGAACTGAGTGACTGGTTCCGCAGCAGAATGAAGGAAAAGGACCTGCTTCACCGGAAGCGCCGGAGAATGTCCGTGCATTCCGTTGTCGTACTGCGGGCAACAGCCATACTCCTTGTGAGCGGAATGATCCTGTTCTTCCTGTTTGAAACGCGGAATCCGGGAACCCTGGCAGGAAAGGAACCGGATGAAAAGCTTCTGATATCTCTGTTCCAGTCAGTGACGCTGCGTACAGCCGGGTTCGCGACGGTCAATATCGGCAGATGTACACGGCCGGTGCTGCTGATCATGTGCATGTATATGCTGATCGGCGGATCCCCGGGCGGTACTGCCGGCGGTATGAAGACTACGACCGCTGCAGTTCTGTTCCGGACTGCGCTGAATACCCTGGATGATAAGCATAAGGATGCCGTGATCCGTTACCGCCGGGTGGCGCCTTCACTGCTGAAACACGCTTTTGTGATCTTTTCCCTGTACATATTGACTTTGTTCGTCTCGGTGCTGATCCTGACGATGACAGAGCCGCAGATCGACCTGCTTCCGCTGGCCTTCGAAGCCTCTTCTGCGGTTGCGACAGTCGGTCTTTCGACCGGCATCACGCCGATTCTGAGTGCAGAAGGCAAGATCATTATCATGATACTGATGTTTATCGGACGTCTGGGACCGCTCAGTGTTTACCTGGCATTCCATAAAATTAAGGAAAAGACCCGGCACGTACAATATCCGGATGCGAATATCATCATTGGTTAAGGAGGAAAACTATGCCGAAAGAGAATACTATGACATATGCCGTGATCGGACTCGGAAACTTTGGCAAGGCAGTTGCGGAAACGATGGCTGCCGCAGGGCAGGATGTGATTGCGCTGGATAAAAATGCCCTGGCTGTACAGGATGTGATGGAAACCGTTCCGAACGCTGTCTGCTGTGATTCCATGGATATTGAAATGCTGAAGGAGGCAGGTATCCAGGATGTTGATGTGGCGATCGTATCCATGGGCTCCCATCTGGAAGCGAGCGTTACGACCATTCTGAATCTGAAGGAACTCGGCATTGAACATGTCATCGCCAAAGCAACCAATGAACGCTATAAATATGTCCTGGAAAGGATCGGGGCCGATACGGTCATCCAGCCGGAATTGGAAATGGGGCAGAGAGTCGCACTTTCCCTGATGAACCCGAAGATCATCGATATCTTCCAGATCACCAATGATTACACGATCATGGAGATCAAGGCACCGGAACTCTGGTGCAACCGTCCGATCGAAACACTGCATCTGCGCTCGGTCTACGGCGTGAATATTATCGGTGTCCGTCACGGCGGTGCTTCAAAAGTTGAAACCGAAGTGAGCAGCGAGTACGTCATCCAGCCGGATGATTATCTGGTGATCGCAGCCAATGCGGCCAGAATCGCTGCGCTGGATCTGGACTGATACAGAAAGCATAAAACCGAAAGAACAGGAACTTCTGCACTTTTTGAGTGAAGTTCCTTTTTTATATGCCTGCAGGTATATTGACCGGTTGGTCAATGGCTGATATTCTGATGAAAAGAATATTGACTGACCAGTCAATATGCGGAGGATGTATGTCATTTGAAACATTTGAGAAACTGCCGGCAGAGAAGAAGGATTTGATCCTGAAGGCAGGCATCAGGGAGTTTTCCGTTAAATCATTTCAGGAGGCCGGTACAGACAGGATCACAAAGCAGTGCGGGATATCGAAAGGGATCCTGTTCCATTATTTCGGATCCAAAAAGGATTTCTATCTTTACTGTCTGGAAAAAGCAATGGAACGTCTGACAGAAAAGACGGAAGCAGCGGAAGGAACTGACTTCTATGAGATCCTGTTCGCGGAAATGGACAGAAAGATCAGAAAATGCCTGCAGTATCCGGACGAGATGCATCTGGTGAATATGGCTTCCCGGGATGTCTCTGCGCAAATAACACAGGAAAAAACGGAGATCCTGCGGAAATACAGAGAAGTTACGCGGAAGGAATCGCTGGAAATACTGAACAGGGCAATGTCAGCGCTGGATCTGAAGAATGATATAAAGCATAAGATCACTGCGGAAGGACTGCAGATCTATATCACTGCGGTCATGAATCAATATCTGATGCAGTATCAGGCAGAACCGGATGCCTTTTTTGAAAACAGCAAGAAGATCCGGAAGGAGATACGGGAATATCTGGACCTGATGCTGTACGGGATCTGCGGATAAGGGGAGATCATGAAACATATCGGAATATTGAAGGCAATGAAGCTCTGCCGGGATTATGAAAAGATGCCGGAAGAAAAGAGGGAGAAAATCCAGACAAAGAGACTTCATGACCTGGTTGAATACGCAAGGAAGAACAGTCCGTATTACCGGGAACTCTACCGGGACCTGCCGGAAAACTATACGCTTGCGGATCTCCCGGAAACAAATAAGAGAACGCTGATGGAGAACTGGAATGACTGGGTCTGCGACCGGGAACTGACACTGGAAGACGCGGAACGGTTCATGGAAAACAAGGACAATATCGGCCGTAAGCTGCATAAGAAATATCTGATCTTCACCACTTCCGGGTCGACTGGAAATCCGCTCGTATGCATCTGCGATCCTACAGCGAACAATATCATGGGCGGGATCAGTGCAGTCCGCAGTTATGCCAGAAGTGAAGATATGAAGGCGTTTATCAGAAGAGGCGGGAAAAGCATCGGCGTGTTTGCGGATGAAGGTTTCTATCTGGGCAATAGCAGTATCCGTTCCAGATTGCTGCAGATGCCGTGGAAGAAAAAGCAGCTGGCTGTATCCAGTGCTTTGTACCCGCTTGAAAAGATCGTGGACCAGCTCAACCGTTTTCAGCCGGCTATGCTGGGCGGATATCCTTCCAATCTGGAACTGCTGATCGAAGAAGCAGAGCAGGGAAGACTGAAGATCGCACCGGTCATCATCATGACCGGCGGGGAATATCTGTCAGACGCATTGCGGAAAAGACTGTCTGATACGTTTCACTGTTATGTACAGACATCCTACTCCTGTACGGAAGGCGGTACCGTTGCCTGTGAATGCCGGGCACAGCATTTCCATATCAATGATGACTGGCTGATCGTTGAACCGGTGGATGCGGAAGGAAATCCGGTGCCGGACGGTGTGCTGTCAGACAGGATCCTGCTTACCAACCTGTATAACTATACCCAGCCGTTTATCCGCTATGAGGTAACGGACCGGGTGATCATGCACCATGAACGCTGTGCCTGCGGAAATCCTTCCCCATGGATCGAACTGGAAGGGAGGACAGATGATGTTACATCGTTTGATGCAGAAGGAAAGACTGTCCGGATTGCACCGTTATCCCTATATGCTGTACTGAAGGAAGTACATGAGATCAGACGCTTCCAGGCGCTTGTTTATCCGGAAAACAGGATCGAACTGCGCATGGAGGAAAAGGAAGGCACAGACAGGATGAAGGCTTTTGCGGAAGCAGAGGAGAGAATCTGCGGATATCTGGAAACGCAGGGCATCCATGATGTGACAATAACGCTGTCTGATGATCTGCCGCGTCAGGATGCGCGCAGCGGGAAATACAAGCACATCATAAACATGCAGAAGGAATAATAAAAAAAACATATCGGGAGACCGATATGTTTTACAGCATGAGATCCGGGTTTCTGTAATATTCCAGAAGGAGTTCCGCAAACCGGATCAGCGGTCTGCGGGTGTCCGAGATATGCGTACATAACACACAGGGCATGGAGATATCAGGTTCATAGGGGATCCATGTGTATTTCGGATTATGGTCATTGAGGAATCCCGGCGCGAGGACGACTGCTTCGTCAGCCTCTACATACGTCATGGATGTATCATGGTCGGGACTGTTGAAATAATTCACGGAAGGATCCTGGATGATCTCGTTCTGGATCTTTTTCAGCGGACCGGGGGATCCGCCGCCGATCATGAGGGTACGTCCTTTCAGATCATCTTTCGTGATGATCTTTTTCTTTGCAAGCACATCATCATGACGGACGACCAGATAGATATGGGTCTCGAAAAAGTCATATGTGCGGATATCGGGCATATGGCGGATCCTGTCTTTCAGCGAAAAGACAATGTCTGTTTCCCCGGTCATGAACCGGTCAAGATAATCCCGGTAATTTACAGCGGGAGTAACGGATACGGCCGGATCCTCTTTCCTGAAAAGCCGCATGACTTCAGGGAGATAATAAACGGCTGAACGCAGGGGCATGCCGATGCGGATGTTGTCGCGGTACCGGGCGGAGAAGTTCTGCCCCTGTTCAACTGCCCTGGAAAGCTGGTCGTGGATCTCGCGCAGGGTAACGATGAACTGCTCTCCTGCCGGCGTGACTTCGGCACCCCTGCCGGAACGGTCAAAGATCCGGAAGCCGACCTCCTGTTCGACAGCGTTGATCTGATATGTCAGGGAAGGCTGCGAGATAAACAGATTTTCCGCAGCGCGGCTGAAGTTTTTCGTTTTGGCAAGTTCAAGAACAGATTCGATATACTTTGTATTCATACAACCTCGCTATAAAATTATTCAATTGATTATAAACATATGCAATTAGACAATTCAATACCTCATTTCTATACTGAAACTGTAAACAGGAGGCACAACATGAAAAATCTTGTAATCTATTATTCCCGTTCCGGTGAAAACTACGTAAACGGTAAAGTAACAAATATCACAAAAGGCAATACAGAATATGTCGCAGAATTTATCCGTGACAACTTCGGTGCAGATCTCTTCAAAGCAGAAACAGTAAAGGAATACGCAAAAAGTTATATGGACTGCATCAGG
>CACZPD010000151.1 GCA_902782955.1 uncultured Erysipelotrichaceae bacterium | reverse complement strand
GAGTTGTTTTCCGCTTTGATCATATATTTTGTCTTCTGCAGCGAAAAAATCTTTTCCGACAAAGACAGGCCAGTCTGTACGAAGGATTTCATTTCCGTTGCAGTCATAAACTATATATAACTGTCTGTCGTATTCATTGCCGTCATCACCGGTAAAAGTTTCAGTCGAATCAAGCATTATGATATCCTCACCGCAGACATGGATACCCTTAACCTTTAAATCCAGTTTTATATTTTCTACAAATGCTTTGTTTTCCAGATCATAGATCCTTCCTTTGCCTGAAAAATAGTGCCTTTCATTATTTTTATCCCACAGACTGAAATGATACGGATCATCTTCAGTGACCTCTTCAGCGTAGTAATATACGCTCAAATAACGGTTATTGTTACGTTGGTTATCTCCAATCCATTTGATATATAACGCATCACAATTTATAAGCTCATTTCCATCTTCGTCAATCAGACCAACATAAGCGGTACCTTTGTCTGCGTCAGAAACCATATAATATCCCGAATAATCGGATTCGTAGTCATGCTTTAGTTTACTTATACCTATATACTGTTTTTCGTTTTTAATCTCTCCAAGTACAGAAACCGCAGTGTATCTTTTATCTTCATCTTCTCCTTCCTGAAGCACAAACCTTTCATCCATTATTTTCAGGTTATCAAGCAGGGGATTTGCGATCATACCGATCTCTTCCAGCTCATATCCGCGTAGTGCAGTAATCCTGATCGGTCCCTTTTCTTCTGATCCGTCTGCTTCTCCCGAAGAACTGCAGCCGAAAATACCTGTTAACATAAAGACGCAGATCAATAGTTTCAGTAAGTGTTTGAATTTGTGTTCCATATGTGTTCCCTTCTTTCTCCAAGATAGAATTTGCTGATTTTGATTAATTCTGTTGTAATCAGGATTTATTTGGAATAGAAATACATAATAAATGATTTTTCCTGAGTAATTTAACTATCAAAATAATATCATGTCTTTTACTGTTCTGTGTAATACTAAAAAATCAGATGAATTAAAATGAATGAATGTCGGGAAACATCAATTCATTTTCAACAGCTTTTCCTCGTTTTTCTGAATATTCTTTCTATAAACGCAAAATTACAGATAAAAAAAACTCATACAGGGAATGTATGAGTTTTAAAATCGTTTTAAAGATAGGGTTTACAGTTTTACTGTCCAGCCGTAGGTATCTTCTGTTTTGCCCCACTGAATTCCTGTCAGTGTGTCGTAAAGATGCTGTGTCAGTTCGCCGATCTTGCCTTCGTTAACGATGTAGACCTGGTCCTTGTAGCAAAGTTCGCCGATCGGGGAAACGACTGCTGCGGTGCCGCAGCCCCATGCTTCCTCGAGTGTTCCGTCTTTCATGGACTGAGCGAGTTCATCAACGCTGAGACGTCTTTCTTCGATCTTATATCCTTCCTTCTTCAGCATTTCAATAATGCTCTTTCTTGTGATACCCGGGAGGATGGATCCGGAGAGTGCCGGTGTAACGACAGTACCGGAGATCTTGAACATAACGTTCATAGCGCCGACTTCTTCGATGTACTTTCTTTCAACACCGTCGAGCCATAGAACCTGGGAATAGCCCTTCTTTTCTGCTCTGTCGCCTGCACGGTTGCTGGCTGCGTAGTTGCCGCCGCACTTTGCTTCGCCGGTTCCGCCGCGTACCGCACGGACATCCTGGTCTTCGATCATGATGCTTACCGGGTTCAGGCCTTCCTTGTAATAGCTTCCGACCGGTGAAAGGATGATCATGAATGTAGCGTGGTTGACTGCGTGGACACCGAGTGTCTCATCATTTCCGAACAGGAACGGACGGATATACAGGGATGTACCCGGCTCGGACGGAACCCAGTCTTCATCCAGCTTGATCAGTGTCTTTAATGCTTCCAGGAAGTATTCTTCCGGGAATTCCGGCAGACAGAGTCTGTCAGCGGAACGGTTCATACGCTTTGCGTTTTCGATCGGGCGGAAAAGCTGTACGCCTCCGTCGGGACGACGGTAAGCTTTCAGACCTTCGAAGATTTCCGTACCATAGTGCAGTGTTGTACTTGCAGGAGAAAGGGAAATATTGCCGTAAGGAATGATTCTTGCGTCATGCCATCCTTCTTCCTTGGAATAATCCATAACGAACATGTGATCGGTAAAATATTTGCCGAAGCCAAGTGCGTTGCTGTCAGGTTTTGCTTTTAAGCATTCAGAACGTGTGATTTTGATTTCCATGATCTTTTCTCCTTATTCTTCGATATAATTCTTTCCGATTTCCATCATTTTGCGGTTGAGGTCTTTCATATCCGCATGTCTTGCGGATATGCATTTTTCCAGAGCCGCTGTAACTGTTTCTTCATTGTAATCATTCAGGACAGTAAGCAGTTTGCCCATCAGGATCATATTTGCAAGAGACGGAGCGCCGTTTTCAGATGCGAGTTTTGTGGCAGGCACATAGTGCACTTCCACATCCGTGCGGTTGACTTTTCTTTCCACAAGGGAACTGTCCACAAAGATGTATCCGCCCTTTCTGACGGCATCTTCATATTTGTCCAGCGACGGGAGGTTCATCGCAACAAGCACATCCGGATTCAGGACGATCGGTGCGCCGACCGGGTCATCACTCAGAATAACGGAGCAGTTTGCAGTACCGCCTCGCATTTCCGGCCCGTAGGAAGGAAGCCAGCTGACATTCTTTTCTTCAATGAGTCCTTTATAAGCCAGTACCTTGCCGGAGAACAGAAGACCCTGTCCGCCGAAACCGGCGAAAAGATATTCCTTGGTCATTACTTTTCCTCCTTCTCACGGGCAAAGATGCCGGCGCTTCTGTCTTTGTATACACCGAGCGGATAATACGGAACCATGTTGTCATCGATCCATTTCAGCGCTTCTTTCGGTGTCATGCCCCAGTTGGTCGGACAGGAACTGATCACTTCAACCAGAGAGAATCCCTTTCCGTCGATCTGGTTCTGGAATGCTTTTTTAATTGCCTTCTTGGCATTTCTGACATTGCGTACGTTGTTTACAGTTACTCTTTCCAGATATTCAGGACCTTCGAGTTCAGACAGCATCTCGCAGATCTTTACAGGATATCCGCAGAGTTTCGGATCACGTCCGTATGGAGATGTCTGTGTGACCTGTCCGGGCAGTGATGTCGGTGCCATCTGTCCGCCGGTCATACCGTAAATAGCGTTGTTAATAAAGATAATGGTGATATTTTCATTTCTTGCGGCTGCGTGTACTGTTTCAGCAGTACCGATAGAAGCCAGATCGCCGTCACCCTGATACGTGAATACGATCAGGTTGTCCGGATCAGAACGTTTGACACCGGTCGCTACAGCCGGGGCACGTCCGTGTGATGCTTCGATCATATCGCAGTTGAAATAGTCATATGCCATAACGGAGCAACCTACCGGAGCGATGCCGACTGTCTTGCCTTCGATACCCAGTTCGTCAATTACTTCCGCAACCAGTCTGTGCACGATACCATGTGTGCAGCCGGGGCAGTAATGCAGAGGTACATCGCATAGTGCATGCGGTCTGTCAAATACAACTGTCATCTTACTTACCTCCTTTTTCATTCGCTGTCACTATAGCCTGGTAAACCTGATCCGGTGTCGGGATCATTCCGCCGACTCTGCAGCACAGGGATACAGGTACTTTGCATTCAGTTGCCAGTCTGACATCTTCGATCATCTGTCCCATGGAAAGTTCAACACTGATGATCTCCTTAGCATGACCTGCGGCATTTTTAAATACTTTTTCCGGGAACGGCCAGAGAGTGATCGGACGGATCAGACCGGCCTTGATGCCGTTCGCCCTTGCTTCATTGACAGCGTTGCGTGATACTCTTGCCGCAATACCGAATGCAGCGATGATGATATCCGCGTCTTCTGTCATATATTCTTCCGCGAGCGCTTCGTTTTCCTGAACGACTTTATAACGCTCGTAGCGTTCAAAATTGATCTGTTCGAGCTGTTCAGCTTTCAGATAAAGAGAGTTGACAATGTTATGTTCTCTCTGCATCTTGGTGCCGGTCGTAGCCCATGGTTTTTCAACCTGCGGCTTGATATCAAAATCGAAGGATACAGGTTCCATCATCTGGCCGATCGTACCGTCAGCGAGGATCATGGAAGTCATCCTGTACTTGTCAGCGAGTTCAAAACCGCGGATCGTCAGTTCTGCCATTTCCTGTACGCTGGACGGTGCGAGGACGATCATATGGTAATCGCCATGTCCGCCGCCGCGTGTAGCCTGGAAATAATCAGACTGGCTTGGCTGGATACCGCCGAGACCCGGGCCGCCGCGCTGTGCGTTGACGACCAGTGCGGGCAGATCTGCACCTGCCAGATAGGAAAGTCCTTCACTCTTTAAAGAGATACCGGGACTGGAGGATGATGTCATTACCCGTTTGCCTGCGGAGGAAACACCGTAAACCATATTGATCGCGGCGATCTCGCTTTCTGCCTGCAGGAATACACCGCCGATCTTCGGCATCTTTTTTGCCATGTAAGCAGCGATTTCCGTCTGCGGTGTGATCGGGTATCCGAAATAATGTCTGCATCCTGCCTGGATCGCAGCTTCAGCAATTGCCTCATTGCCTTTCATCAGAACTTTTTCAGCCATCATTTCACCTTACCTTTCCACCCGAATGATGCAGTCCGGACACATGATTGCACAGGATGCGCATCCGATACATGAATCCATGTCAACACATTCTGCGGGATGATGTCCCTTTTTGTTGATTTTGTCAGGTGATAGCCTCAGGATCCCTTTCGGACATGCGTCTGTGCATAATCCGCATCCTTTGCATTCATCCTCTCTGAACGTAAGCTTTGCCATTGATACGTTCTCCTTTCCTTCTCTTATTCAACAGGTCGTTTCTGGAGTTTCATCGGAAAAAGGTTTTCGATCTTTCCTTCCAGAAGCGGATACAGTTTTTCTTCGCAGCTCGTCAGCACCAGCGGCAGAGAGCTGAGACGTGATACTTCTTCGGCGAACGCCATGGAAGACAATACATCTTCCGGCGTAGTTTCTGCGCCGAGATTTGAGTTGTTGATAATGCCCGTAAACTTCAGTCTGCCGGCTTCCTCGATCTCTTCCAGTACTTCCATAACAGACTGGGGATCCGGGGTAAGCGGACGATATTTATTGATCACCATGAAGAAGTCATAATTGTCTTCTTCCGCGATCATGCCCGACAGCCTTCCCAGGGCAAGGGCGCCGCGGTCATCGCCGCCGACATCCACGATGGAGTACATCGCCTTGTCATGCACAATCGCATACATATCCTGCGGCAGGGCCGGCGCATCCAGGTTTGTATTTGCGTACTGGGATACGATCATGCGGATCCCTTCCGCTTCCAGCTCATCCCTGCTGTCCAGTGTGCGGAAGTAGGGATTGACGATATCCAGATCCGCAACCGCTGTATATGCATGCTGTTTTTTCAGTTCATGCGCCATATTGACGGCAATATTGGTCTTGCCGCTGCCGTAATGTCCGCCGAGCAATGTGATCCGTTTATAATTCATTCCGCTTGATCTTTCCGCTGACCGTCTTCGGCAGCTCATCCCGGAATACAACTATACGCGGATATTTGTACGGAGCAGTACGCTTCTTGACGTAATTCTGTATTTCCTTGACCAGTTCATCCGAACCTTCCTTGCCCGGTACGAGTACGATGCTCGCTTTTACGACCTGGCCTCTGACTTCATCCGGTGCAGCACTGACACCGCATTCAAGCACGTACGGAAGCTCCATGATGACGCTTTCGATCTCGAACGGGCCGATACGATAGCCGGATGACTTGATGACATCATCTTTTCTGCCGACATACCAGTAGAATCCGTCTTCATCACGCCATGCGACATCGCCGGTATGGTAATAACCGTTGTACCATGTCGCGTCTGTTTCTTCCTGGTTACCGTAATAGAATACAGCGAGTCCCGGCGGACGTCCATGTTTCAGATTGATGACGATCTCGCCTGTTTCACCGACAGGCACTTCCCTGCCGTCACTGTCCTGCAGTTCTACTTCATAGATCGGAGCCGGTTTGCCCATGGAACCGATCTTATGCGGCGCACCGACCATATTGCCTATGATCATCGTGGATTCAGACTGGCCGAAACCTTCCATGATACGCAGGCCAGTAGCCTTTTCAAACTGCCTGTAAACTTCAGGATTCAGCGCTTCACCGGCTGTTGTCATATGCTTGACGGATGAGAAATCATACTTGGAAATATCCTGCTTGATCATCATCCGCAGCATGGTCGGCGGTGCGCAGAATGTCGTAATATGGTATTTCGCGAACATCGGCAGGATGTCGGAAGCGTCAAATCTGTCGAAGTCATAGACGAATATCGCCCCTTCCGCAAGCCACTGTCCGTAGAGTTTGCCCCACATGGCTTTCGCCCATCCGGTATCGGATATGGTGTAGTGAAGACCCTTCGTATCAACAGTATGCCAGTACTTCGCTGTGTGGAAGTGACCCAGCGGATATTTGTAGTTGTGGGCTGCGATCTTCGGATAACCGCTTGTGCCGGATGTGAAGTACATCAGCATCAGATCATCGCCGCCCGGCGCATCTTCAGTACGCTTGTAATGCGAGCTGTACATCAGATATTCTTCATCGAAGTTTCTCCATCCTTCCCTTTCACCGTTTACGATCAGTTTATTCTTTACACCCGGGCATGTTTCGCAGGCCATGTCGACCTGATGCGCAACATCCCCGTCAGCCGTGCAGATGATCGTATTGGCGCCGGAAGTCTGGAAACGGTATTCGAAGTCTTTTTTCTGGAGCTGGTTGGTAGCCGGTATCGCAATGGCACCGATCTTGTTCAGACCGAGCATGGCGAACCAGAACTGGTAATGACGTTTCAGAACCAGAAGGACACGGTCGCCCTTTTTAATTCCCATCGCCTTGAAGTAGTTCGCGCACTGCGCCGAACCTCTCTTGATGTCGCGGAATGTAAAGCGGCGTTCTGTTTTATCTTTTGATATATGCAGCATCGCCAGCTTGTCCGGATCTCTTCGTGCCAGCGCGTCTACCAGATCGAAGGCAAAGTTGAAATTCTGGATGTTCTTGAAACGGATCGTCTGCGGCGTGCCGTCATCGTTTTCCGTAACATCGATATATTTCTGCCAGATCCTCTGCTTGGTATCTTCCTGACGTTCCACGATCTCCTGATAGATCGGGGAATCCGCCAGTTCCGGAATCGGTTCGCCGGCAGGATTAAGAACGATGGCATAGAATGTGCAGTCCTGTCCCCTTACGGCGATCATGCCGTGCGGCGTGGAACTGTCGTAATAGATGCTGTCGCCGGGGCCGAGGACCTCGGAATGGGAACCGATCTGGACCTTCAGATAACCGTCAATTACGATATCGATCTCCTGACCGGTATGGCTTGTAAGCTCGATATCCCTTGTCTGCGCGCTTTCATCATAGATGCTGCGTACAAACAGCGGCTCGGCGATCCTGTTCTGGAACGCGTAAGCCAGGTTGAAATACGTCATGCCGTGGGCCTGTGAGATCTTCTGACCGGATCCTGCACGGGTCAGCGTATAGGAACGCAGAGTAGGACTGTATCCTTCAATGACATCCGTGACATTGACGCCGAATTTCAGGGCACAGCGATAAATAAACGTAAAGTTAAGGTCGCTTTCACCTCTCTCGCATGCCAGATACTCGTCGACGCTGATTCCGGTCGTCTGGGCCATTTCCTCAGGCGTATAACCTTCAGTTTCCCTGAGATCCCGGATTCGGGCCGCCATTTCCTGTATTTTATAATCAAGTCCGGTTATGAGTTCCATAATCATCACTCCTGTTCCATATAGAAAAGGCATCCATGTAAGGACGCCTGTGCGTGGTACCACCTTGCTTGCTTCTCAAATACGTAACGCGTATAAGCGGTATTTCCTACTGAATAGTTCAGAAATACAGGCTCCCGGACGACTTCATTTCCTCTGTCTGTCTGTTTCCACCATCCACAGACTCTCTTTAAGTACAGGAGGGAAATTACTGCTTCCGCTCAATGCCTTTAGAAAATTATAACAAATTGTTTCAAGAGTACAAGAAAATTTTCATTTTCATGAAATCTCTTACAAAAGATTTCTCTGGATCTTGCCGCTGATCGTTTTCGGCAGCGAATCACGGAACACTACGATACGCGGATATTTGTAGGGTGCCGTGTTCTTCTTTACATAATCCTGGATCTCTTTGACCAGGGCATCGGAAGGCTCTGTTCCCTTGACGAGCACGACGCTCGCCTTGACGATCTGGCCTCTCAGTTCATCCGGTACAGCGCTGACACCGCATTCGAGGACATACGGGAGTTCCATGATGACGCTTTCGATCTCGAACGGGCCGATACGGTATCCGGAAGACTTGATGACATCATCAACCCGTCCGATATACCAGAAGAAGCCGTCTTCATCACGCCATGCTTCATCACCGGTATGATAGTATCCGTCATGCCATACCGCTTCGGTGGCTGCCGGATCCCCGTAGTATCCCTTGAACAGTCCGCACGGAACGTTTTCCTTCGTCCGTACAACGATCTCTCCCGGTTCACCGTCCGGTACCGGATTTCCGTCACGGTCCATCAGATCCACGTCATACAGCGGTGTCGGTTTACCCATAGAGCCGAGCTTATGGGTTCCGCCGATCAGGTTTCCGATACACAGTGTAAGCTCTGTCTGTCCGAAGCCTTCCATGATCTGCAGACCGGTTGCCTTTTCAAACTGCTTGTATACTTCCGGATTCAGTGCTTCACCTGCTGTTGTCATATGCGTGACGGAAGAGAAATCGTATTTGGAAATATCTTCCTTTATCAGCATACGCAGGATCGTCGGCGGGGCGCAGAATGTCGTGATCTTGTATTTTGCGAACATCGGCAGGATATCCGCCGCATGGAAACGTTCAAAGTCGTATGTGAATACGGCACCTTCCTGCATCCACTGTCCGTACAGTTTACCCCACAGGGCTTTTCCCCATCCGGTATCGGAGATGGTGAAATGCAGACCGTCATCGCTGACGCCGTGCCAGTATTTAGCTGTAATATAATGCCCCAGCGCATATTTGCAGGAATGCTCGGCGATCTTGGGATAACCGGTCGTTCCCGATGTAAAGAACATGAGCTGTGTATCATCACCGCACGGGGAATCTTCCGAACGGGCAAATCTTGTGGAGAACATGGAATATTCCGCATCGAAGTTCCGCCAGCCTTCCCTGCTGCCGCCGACAAGGATCTTTGTTTTCAGGGTGCTGGTGTCCTTCTGTGCCAGATCGACCTGATTCGGAACATCATCTTCCGTCGTTGCGACGATTGCGCTGACACCTGCAGTTTTGAAGCGGTATACAAAGTCATGCGCCTGCAGCTGGCTCGTTGCCGGGATGGCAACCGCGCCCAGCTTATGCAGTCCGAGGATCGCGAACCAGAACTGGTAGTGACGCTTGAGGACGATCATGACACGGTCGCCCCTCCTGATGCCCAGTGATTTGAAATAATTCGCTGCTCTGGCTGATTCACGGCGGATATCCCGGTATGTGAACCTTCTTTCCGTCTTATCCTTCGAAATATGGATCATCGCCAGCTTCTCCGGATCTTTCCGGGCTATAGCGTCTACGATATCGAAAGCGAAATTGAATTTGTCTTCATTTTTGAATTTGATCTCTTCCAGGGCACCGTAACGGTTCTCTTTGCACTCGACGAATTTTTCGATCTCCAGATGCCTGTCATGGGCACGGGAAGGAATCAGTGTATTGCGGATCTGCGCTTCATGTGTATCATTTCCCGGAATGACGATTGCCACAAACAGACAGTCCCTGCCGTCGACCGCGATCATTCCGTGAGGAGTGGAACTGTTGTAATAAATACTGTCGCCTTCACTCAGATATTCAACATTGTTGCCGACCTGTACCTTAAGACGGCCGCTGATGATAAAGTCGAATTCCTGTCCGGAATGCCTGGTCAGTTCGATCGGCTTATCCTGCAGTTTTTCGTCATATTCGTAACGTACATAATATGGTTCAGCGAGTTTGTTCGCAAACATCGGCGCCATATTCTGGATCGCGATGCCGTCTTCCATAACAGCATTCTGACCATGTCCTTTTCTCGTTACCGTATAGGATGAGAGTCTGGCGCTCTGACCTTCCAGAAGATCGCTCATGCCGACGCCGAACACGATCGAACATTTGTGGATAAAGGAGAACGGAAGATCCAGTTTTCCAGATTCATAGGCGTAATACTGATCGACTCTGACCTCTGTTTTTTCGGCCATTTCTTCGCGGCTGTATCCGGAGATCTCACGCAGTTCACGGATACGTAGTGCTACTTCCATTAAATCATTTTCAACAGCTTTCATATTCTGTCCCTTCTATGTCTGGATTTGAAATCGATGCGGCATTCTCCTGGAAAAAAGAAAGCCCGCCTCAATAACATTGAGACGAGCGTATTTCATACTTACCCGCGGTACCACTCAATTTGCTCATAAGAGCCTCTCAGGATCCAGCAATCCTTTTGCCTGTAACGTGGCTGAACGTGAGGAGTCTACTAAGCATATGCCTTTCGGTCCACCGGCTCCGAAGTGATAGGCTTGGGATGTTCGCCGTCGGTTTACACCAGCCACCGACTCTCTCTGCGCATCTGCATCCGGCCAGTCTTCATCACTGCCTTTGAGTGTAATATCGTTTACAATCATATCACGGTTTAATAGAATGTCAATCTGTTTCCAGATGATATCTCTTTACCGCTTCTTCCCTCATCTTGTATTTCAGTACCTTGCCGGCCGCGTTCATCGGGAACGCGTCTGTGAACTCAATATATTTAGGCACTTTATGGCGGGCAAGATGGGACATGATATATTCCCGCATCTCTTCCACGGTAACAGCACCTTCTTCTTTCAGCACGATCATGGCAAGCGCTTCTTCACCATAACGCTTATCCGGCACGGCAATGACCTGGACATCCTTTACAGCAGGATGCGTATAGATGAATTCCTCGATCTCCTTCGGATAAATATTCTCGCCGCCGCGGATGATCATATCCTTCAGTCTCCCGGTAATCCGGTAGTTCCCATTATGGTCACGGCATGCGATATCACCGGAATGCAGCCATCCGTCTTTGTCAACGGTTTCCCGCGTGGCGTCAGGCATCTTGTAATAGCCTTTCATGGTATTGTATCCACGTGAGCAGAATTCACCGTTGACACCGTCAGGGACTTCTTCCCCTGTTTCCGGGTCGATGATCTTGCACTGGACATGCGGGAAATCATAGCCGACAGTTTCCGTACGCAGATCGATCGGATCCGTCCATGCGGACATGGTGCTGCCCGGTGAAGATTCTGTCTGTCCGTATACGCTGACAATACCGGTCATATTCATTTCATCCGGCTGTGCTGCCCGTTTCATCAGTTCCGGCGGACATCCGGATCCAGCCATAATACCGGTGCGCATATAGGAGAAATCCGTTTTGCGGTAATTGGGATGGTTGAACATCGCTATAAACATGGTCGGAACACCATTGAAGCATGTGATCTTTTCCTGATTGATGCACGCCAGTGAAGCCTTTGCGCTGAAATACGGCATCGGGCTCATCGTCGCACCGTGCGTCATAGATGAAGTCATGGAAAGAACCATGCCGAAGCAATGGAACATCGGCACCTGGATCATCATCCGGTCAGCCGTGCTCAGTCCCATGCGGTCACCAATACATTTCCCGTTGTTTACGACGTTGTAATGCGTCAGCATAACACCTTTCGGGAAACCGGTCGTACCTGATGTGTACTGCATATTGCAGACATCACCGCTTTTGACCTGCTGGGCCATCCACTGGATCGTTTCCAGGGGAACCATATTTGCACGGTCCATCGCTTCCGGAAAAGTCAGACACCCTTTCATGCGGAAGCCGACCGTAATAATATTCCTCAGGAACGGCAGTCTTCGGCAATGCAGTGGGTCACCCGGCGTATTGTCGTCAATTTCCGGACAGATCTCATTGATGATCTGACGGTAATTGGAATCCAGCGCAGATTCGATCATGACGAGCGTATGTGTATCCGACTGGCGGAACAGGTATTCCGCTTCATGGATCTTATAAGCAGTATTTACCGTCACAAGGACGGCACCGATCTTGGTGGCAGCCCAGAAGGTTATGTACCATTCCGGGATATTGGTCGCCCATATCGCGACTTTACTGCCGGCTTTGACGCCGAGGGAAACAAGCGCCCTGGCAAAGTTGTCAACATCATCCCTGAATTCCTCATAGGTCCTTGTATAATCCAGGGTCGTATATTTAAACGCATACTGGTTCGGGAACTCCTCAACGACACGGTCAAGCACCTGCGGGAATGTCAGATCGATCAGCTCGTCCTTTTTCCAGATGTATTCTCCTGTGCCGTCGTGGTTCAGATAGAGTTTCCTGCGGTTGGAACGTCTGTTCTCAAACCGGTTCATATAGGAAATGAAATGCGGGAAGATAAAGGAATAATCCTGTACATCCTCCACCCATTCCGGTTTCCATTCCAGCGAAACAAATCCATCATAGTCAATCGAAGACAGCGCTTCCATCATTTCCCGGATCGGCAGTTTGCCTTCACCGATGATCGTATAGGAATTGTCTTCTTCGCTGATATCCCGGATATGCACAAGTTTGACAT
>CACZPD010000150.1 GCA_902782955.1 uncultured Erysipelotrichaceae bacterium | reverse complement strand
GATGATACATATCACTGATGACATGCCGTTCACTGATATCCTTGGCGCCGTCCCCGTCGGCGTCAGGAATATCGTTTATGTCATCGATCTTTGCCCGGACAAGCTTGATAGAACTGGCGTTGTCCGCTGTGATGGTAAAATCTGTTCCGGTAATTGCAAAACGAAGTATCACATCCGGCAGATGCACCGCATATGTTGTTTTTGCCTGCGGCAATGCGTCCTTCAGCTCAGACGCCAGGATCGGACGACTGCCGTATCCAATCGTAGGATATACTTGTGACAAAACATATTCTCCATCTTCTTCGGAATCGAATATGAGCTTCCCTGATTGAACGTATATGTTATCAGGCTCTTCTTCATTCGCTCCCAGATATTCGAACGGGACGATCGCTTTGCCGCCGCTGAGGAACTCTGCAGAGACGGCATGGAGCACGCCGTCCGCATCCTGAAGCGCGAATATTTCCTTTTCCGACTGCCGCAAATCCCATGCGCTCTCGTTTCCGGAGTACCACTCCAGATATTTTTTCATCTGTTCTTCTGGTGACTCAGTACTATCTGTATCCAGATCGGAAACATCTTCTACCGCGGGGATCGTGGAAATACAGAACTTGTAGTCCACGCCTGCTTCTTCAAAATAATGCTCATAATGTCTTGCTTTGATTTCAGCCACAGCTGCGGGGATTTCTGCAACTATCTGTGTATCTACGCTTTCGATGATCCGTTTATCTATTTCACTGATTCGAATCCTGCATCCGTCTTTGTCCTTACCGATGACTTTTTTTGCTGAAACGTTGTTTAGAGAGACCGCATCCCCGGCCTGCTGTTTGATCACAGTATCCAGCCATTGTTCCGCGGATGCCGCATCTTCTCCGGCTAACCTGGTGATCAACGGTCCGGTCGTCTGTTCCCAGATGGAGGTCTCTACCCCACTTGGCTGTCCCCATTTGTCGAGCACCGGAACCTTCGCAGTCTTCCAATAGTCAGCTACCTTCGCGTAATCAATGTCCTGCTTGCTGCATCCTTGGTCGATCAGTGCGGACACCGCTTTGCCTGTCTCCACGAGAAGCGCATAATACAATGTGGTGTATGGGTAGCTTCGCAGGAATGTTCCGCAGTCACTGTTTCTGATCTCCCCGCTGTCCACGAGTTCCTTCACCAGATCGAAATACCTCCTGGTGTCTTTCGTGTCTTTTAAGGTCGGGAAGAAAATATGCATGCCGCTGGTATGCAGATCCTCGAATTGGATGTTGCCGTTCTGATCCATTGTCATCTGTGCGTCCTTCACAATCCCTTTCGTGCTGCGGGCATAGATGGTCGAATCGTCCTCCAGAACTCCGGCGATTTTTTGTGACGCCTCTTTATATTCATTGAATATATTATCAACGTTGGCACTGGTATATTCTTTGTAAGCGATGCAGATCTGCCCATTGAGATTTCCGAAATCGCGGTAGGTATCCCGGTTCCCCAAATACGAAATTGAGTTCTCAACAGAACCGATCTCATCATAAAACAGCAGATCACCATCTTCGTTTCCGGCTGCGACCTGCCTTAGCATGATCTCGTTCATTTCATTCAGAGATGGAACGAATGCACTGTTCAGCAGCCTGTTCATATCAATGACCGCCAGTGTCCCTTCCTGTCCGTATCCGGGACTGTCTTTTTCATCATAATACGCGATGAAGTCATCAACGATGGTTTTTCCTAATGCAAAAGCCGGACATTCCGGGTCTTCCCCGACTTTGTTGAGCCATCCGCTGTATTCCTGACCAAACCCCGGTTCTGTTTCAGCTGAACCAATAAAACAATCTGTATATTCGCCCAAAGCAAGGATGATCTCCACATTGCTCATAAGGCAGGCGTCGAAACTAATGAAATCGAATTTGCCAACAGCCTCATCACGAATGACTGCATTATCGGAAATCGCGTCAATGATACCAGGGAAACTCATAGAAACAGGATAATTGTCTGCATCATAGTCCTTTGTATGAGAATCAATTCCGTATCCCCCGACCGGTCCGTCACCATGATCCCAGAGAATCAGATCATATCTCTTGGCAGGTGCATACGCTGCTGCCAGATCGATAAACGTCTTCAGTGTCTCCGGATCGGACATCAGCTCATTTTTAGATAGTACGGCCTCACCATCCGCTCCTGTGATGCCATCACCGTCCAGGAGCTGCAGTTTGCCGGCAAGACTTACATCCCCGTCTTTATCTGTTGAATCAACACCTCTGGCCTCCCAAAGCTGATTGTACCTTTTGCTGATTCTTGTCAAAGGTTCCGGTTCTTCGTAGGATGTATCCATACCATGGATATAACTGCTGTCCAGACCCCAGTCTTTTGAGCCGCCGGTCAGCACAATAAATCTGACTTTGCCGTCCGCACTGAAAGATGAGCCCAAAATCTGCTCCAGATTATGGGTTCCCATTCCGTATCCACCCTCCAGATCGGAGCCGCACAAATACAGCATAATGGTCCGTTCTGCTACCGTTTCGCTGTCTTTGTTTCCCTGGTCCTCACCATTCGCTACATCTGCGAACACCATCTGCGGCAACGCGATCAGAATAAGCATCAGGATCACTATCAATCCTGGGATTCGCTTGATACTTCTCATAACTATCCTTTCCTCTCACAAGCCCGTACGTGCACTAATTCATTCGTGATTGCGCGATCTATATAGACATACGAAGCTTCCGTTTCATCTAATCCGAATCTTGATTTAATTATAGTTGTTCCTATCGTTTCTGCCAACAGATTTCGTCTGACCTGAATTCTAATTCTCGAACAAAACAGTCCACCGGACTGTTCCACTTCACGGCGACGCCTTTTCAGGTTCGAATCCTTACTGATTACAATACCTTAGCCAATGAAAAATGACGTCCTGTCGGACGTCATTTTCATTGGCTAGG
>CACZPD010000149.1 GCA_902782955.1 uncultured Erysipelotrichaceae bacterium | reverse complement strand
TTTTGCTGTATTAAATATCCGTAGACGGAGGTGCGGATGAAAAGAGTACTGCTGAAATCGGTAAATGAAGCTTTTGACTATGTCATGGATCACTATGCCCCTAACGGGCTGGAGGATCTGGCACCAAAAAAAGATACATATGCTGTCATTTCCATACAGGACACGCATCTGCACGGCTTTGGTTTTGTTTTTGATATCAGCCGGTACTGTCAGGATGTACTGACGCTGTATGTCGACGATATCATTAAGCCCGCTGCCGGTGCAGTATTGTTTGATGAGGAGATGGCAGAAGAGATCATCCGTTTTATTGATAAGAACAGAAACGCAGACACCCTGCTTGTCCATTGTTTTGCCGGACAGTCGCGTTCAAGAGCCGTAGCGGCATTTGCGGTAAGAATGCTGGGCGGTGACAACTGTCTGTATTTTGAATCGGGCAGTCCGAACATGTATATTTATGATGTTCTGGAAAAGACGTATACAAAAATGAAAAAAGGATCAGTAAGCTGATCCTCAATAGTTATCCCCCAGGCCAGTTATTTATTGTACAGGCAAATATACTTCAAAATAACGGTGAATGCCGTCATCTTCACGGATCCTTGCCAGATTTATAAATACACAGCTGCCTGCTGGCTGCAGACCACGGTCTTCCGCTTCTTTCAGAACCGGGTCCAGGACAGATACGTCAAAATCCCATGCACTCCCGGTGTCAATGATCCCGGTAATGGCTTTCCCGATCCTAACAGACATCCCTTCCAGAAGATCTTCGGTTTCTTGTTCTGCCATCCCTCTGTAGATCCCGAAGCCCCATTCATATGTCTGCTTTGTAATGTCAGGCCAGTATGCCATCATAAAAGTCACTTTCAGGTTGCTCATGATATGTCTGCTGGCATCGATGCTGTCTTCATCCAGTTTCAGATTGCTGCCCACCCTCTGCGGAACAAAGAAAACATCTTCCTGACAGCTCAGTTCGAAATGACCCAGCTTTGTATGAATGCTGCCGAGGTGGCGGAGCCAGATCGCCAGCAGTTCATTAGCTTTCCGGAGCCGCTCTGCCTCAATGACCATTTCCTTTTGTCTGCGTGTAATTCGGGCAGTAAATCTTTCCAGATTGTCTTCCTTCAGCATCTTACTGATCTCATCTATAGAGAATCCGTTGGCCTGATGCCTTTTGCATTCAGCGATCAGATACATCTGATAATCGTCATAAAAACGATACCGGTTATCAGGATTCACCTCCGGGGAAATGATTCCTTCTTTTTCATAAAAGCGAAGAGTTTCCCTTGTGATATTCAGAAGTCTGCAAATGTCTTTCTGTGTATATTTCATAGATTCTTTTTCATTATACTTTAAAAAGTAAAAAAATGTTTCATTCACACTTGACCTGGTGCTTACCACCACCTGTAATATGTAATCGAAAAGAGGTGAACCAGATGCTGAATATTATGATCACATGCGGCGCAGGATTCTCTTCCAGCGCACTCGTAACCCAACTGAACAAAGACGCGCAGGAAAAAAACCTGGATGTACACTATGAATACAAGCCATTTGATTTCGGCGGTCTCGGAGGAAAAAACGGATCGATCGAGGGAGTGGAGATCGTCATGCTTTGCCCGCATCTCCAGCATGAAGCGAAAAAACTTGCGGCAGCTTATCCAAATGTCCCCTTTTATGTCATTCCGACACGTCTGTACGGTCTGATGTCTGCGGAAGACTTCATGCAGGATGCTGAAGACGCTATCGCAGGCTGGAAAGAGACCGGCATGAATCCTTTCCATTTTGAAGGAGAACAGACAGCGATCCGGGTCATGCGCACTGTCTCACACCGTAAATGGATGGCACAGAAAGCAAAGTAATAACAATCATCAGGAAAAATATCATTTTGATTTAGTCCCGCTGAGCATTCATTGCAGATACTGCATGTAAGCTCAGCGGTTTTTTATTGGAAATAAATATTTCATATTCTGCAGAATACAGTTTTCATAAAATAATGCATGTTCATCATTTATAATATGAAAAAAGGAGAAGACAATGTACAAAGAGAATGCCAAGAAAATGCATGACCTGCTTTTCCCCGGCTATGCAGTCAGTGAGAATGATCCGGACTATGAATATACAGTCCGCTATGAAAACTGGGCTTATGATGAAGTGATCAATGCCAATGACCTGCCTGTCAAAGACCGTTCGCTTGCAGTGCTTGCAACATGCATGGGATGCGGTGCAGTGGATGAGTTTGGATTTCTCATTCCCGGATGTATCCGTGCCTTCGGTCTCAAGCCTGAAGAGATCAAAGAACTTGTTTATCAGGGAACAGCCTATCTCGGGATCGCCAGAGTTTTCCCCTTCCTTCAGAGAACAAACGAAATGTTCAGGACGATGGGTATATCAGAATCAGAAGAATCGCGTCTGACCAACACAGATGAAACCCGGCAGGAAACTGGTACTGCGGCACAGACAGCCATCTTCGGAGAACGCATGAAAGATTTCTGGAAAGGCGGAACTGTCAATTACTGGCTGGCTTCCAACTGCTTCGGTGATTACTACACCAGAAAAGGTCTGGATCTGAGGGAAAGAGAAATGATCACATTCTGTTTCCTTCTGGCGCAGGGCGGCTGTGAATCGCAGCTGAAAAGCCATATCAGCGGAAATATCAATATGGGCAATGATGCGGCTTTCCTCCGCAAAGTCGTTGAACAGATGATTCCGTACATCGGCTATCCGCGGAGCCTCAACGCTTTTGCGGCAATCGCGGAAGTTGAATCAGCATCACAGAAATAGTTCACATACAAAATAAGCTGAAAAGAAGCCTGCCGTCCCGACAGGCTTTAATGATATTACAGAGTATGTACCGCAGCATTCCCTGATTGACGGTTTTTTACTGTTCCGGTTTCGATGAACCTTCTCGGAAATCCTCAACGATTTTATTGAAATCTATAATGCGCTGATCCACTTCCTGTAAAGGAAGTTTTTTATAGTAATTGATATCATTGCGCTTTTCCGCTTCCTGAAAATACCAGCATTTGTAATCTACGATTTTCAGCATGTCTTCAAATTCTTTGATCTGCTGAATCAGACTTCTGCGCTGCTCTTCGAACATGATATACCGATCGTGGATCGTTTCATTTCCCTGCAGATAGAGATCCATGAAATCACGGATCTTTTTGATAGGCATTCCGCTCTTTTTCAGCACCATGATCGTATAAAGCGGTTCAAAATCCTCTTTTGTAAAAAGCCTCTTTCCGGATTCACTGCGTTTCACAAAACCCAGCAGTCCTTCCTTGTCATAGTAACGCAGCGTATATGCGCTGATGCCGGTGCGGTCAGCCACTTCACCGATCGTATAATATTTATCCATAATTGTTTTTTACCTCTTGACTTCGAGTATACTCTAACATCTATTTTGTCCTTGTACAAAGAAAGAAGGTAAAAAAAATGACACAGGCAAAAGCAGAAAGAATACAGATGAATAAAGAAGCGTTCGCTGAAATCGGCTCGACAAAGGTTTACTGGCTCGGCGGAGGCGGCGCTATGATCAACAGCCGCGGCACCGTAATCATGATCGACCCGCTGCTGAAAGGTTTTGACATGAAGATCCTGACAGAAGCACCTCTCCTTCCGGAAGATGTTCCGCATGCGGACGCAGTCATCATCACCCATTGTGACAATGACCATTTCAGCAAGCCTACTCTTACTGAAATGAAAGACCGGATCGGTGAAGTGCATACAACACATTACGTAGCTGAACTCTGCGAAGAGATCGGGATCGATGCAAAAGGACATGATATTTATGAATCCTTCCTGATCAATGATGTGAAGATCACTCTGACACCGGCAGATCATGCCTGGCAGAATGCTTCCCCGAAGCATTCCGCGCTCAGACATTTCGAAATAGAAGACTTCTGCGGTTTCCGCGTTGAAACACCGGACGGCATTATCTGGATGCCGGGTGATTCCCGCCTGATGGAAGAACAGCTGCATCAGGATCCGATGGATCTCATCCTGCTCGACATTTCAGATTCCAGATGGCACATTGGCCTTGATGGTGTAAAGAAGATGACGGATGCTTATCCGGAAACACCGCTGATCCCGATCCACTGGGGATGCGTGGACGCACCGGAATGGAAAGAATTCAACGGTGATCCGGAAGTCGTCAGAAATATGATCGTCAATCCGGACAGACTGCATGTAGTGGCTGTCGGTGAAGCATACGAACTGAAGAAATAATCTCTATGGTGCTCCAAACCGGAAAGGATGATGATGAAATACACACAACTTGGAAACAGCGGCATTGAAGTATCAAGGATCTGTCTCGGATGCATGGGCTTCGGAAAAGCGGAAGCGGGTTTCCACAAGTGGACCCTCCCTTATGAAGATACCAGGAAGATCATCGATTACGCAGTGGACAAGGGTATCACTTTCTTTGATACCGCAATGGCTTATCAGAGCGGCACCAGCGAAGAGTTTATCGGAAAAGCGCTGAAGGATGTCAGGG
>CACZPD010000148.1 GCA_902782955.1 uncultured Erysipelotrichaceae bacterium | reverse complement strand
TCCTGTTCCGTGATCTTCCGGATGACCCTGGCCGGTGTTCCCAGCGCCAGGCAGTCTGCCGGGATATCCTTCGTGACCACACTGCCGGCGCCGATGACGGAATTGTCGCCGATCGTCACGCCCGCAAGGACAATGACCCCTGCCCCGAGCCATACATTCTTCCCGATATGCACAGGCTTGTTGTACTGCAGTCCGTTCCGCCGCAGGTCCGGGCATATGGGATGTTCCGCCGTGCTGATGCATACGTTCGGAGCCAGCAGGGTATTGTCGCCGATGATGATGTCGGCGTCATCCACGAATGTACAGCCGAAATTGAAGAAAACGTTTTTCCCGACATGCACATTCTTCAGACCCCAGTTGGCATAGACCGGCGGAATGATATACAGCCCTTCCCCGTATGTGCCCATGATCTCCTTCAGCAGATCTTCCCGCAGCGCAAGTCCTTCCGGGGTATCGTCGCTGCGGTTGAATTCGTTCAGCTTCTGCACAAGGGTATGCTGGTAGGAAAGCAGTTCATCATCCAGGGAATTGTATAAGGTACCGTCATTCAGTGTTTCCTTAAAGGCTTTCAGTTTTTCTTCTGTGATCATTATGATTCTTTCTCCTGTGTCATGTTCTCTGTCTGGGGATGGTTGAAGAGCCTGTAGATCATGAGCGCCACATTATGCGCGCTTTCCTTCTTTCCGTCCTCTTCCCATTTCAGAAAGGAATTCAGCAGTCCCCCTGCATATGCATAGAGTTCATACATGTGCTGTTTTTTCCTCGGCAGGATATTCTTCATCATATACTCATTGACCGCGTCGATCAGTATGGTATAAAGACCGCTCCGGTTGAGGATCAGAAAATACCGGGAATACCGGTCAAAGTAATTCAGGGAGAATTCAATATGTTCCAGACGCATGAACACATCCGGATCATTCGTCTCTCCCCCTTCGATCATATATCCCGTCACGACGATATTCAGATAATCGCACAGGGCGTCATACAGGTTCTCGTAGTACCGGTAGAAGGACATCCGGGATACGCCTGCCTTCCGGATCACATCCGTTACCCGTATCTCGGAGAACTCCTTTTCTTCAAGTTCATCCAGGATGGCATCCCCGATCGCCATCCGTGTCGTTACCGTACGCTTGTTCAGTTCTTTTTTGATTTTCATAAATGTTACACTTTTCCGGCTTTTGTAAGATGTGTTACAAAATCGCCTGTTTTGTATATTTTAGCATACTGGGAAACTGCATACAATTTCCGTAGCCGAAAGGAGGCGCATTCTATGAGAATTATCGCAGATTCATCCTGTGATCTATATACCCTGGACTGGCCGGATTTCCGTACTGTCCCGTTAACCATTTATACCGATGAAAGAAGCTTTACCGATTCAGAATCACTGAATATAAAGGATATGCTGGATTATCTGGCAAACTATAAAGGACGTTCCTATACATCATGTCCGTCCGTGGATGCCTGGCTCGAGGCCTTTGAAGGCGCGGATGAGATCTTTGTGGTAACGGTCACGAGCGCGCTGTCCGGATCCTACAACAGCGCATCCGCCGCTGCAAATCTCTATAAAGAGGATCATCCGGATCTGAAGATCTCCGTCATCGATTCCCTTTCCACCGGCGCCGAGGAAGTCCTTCTGCTTCTGAAACTGAAGGAATTGCTGAAACAGGGAGATTCCTTTGAAGACGCTGACCGGAAGATCCGTGACTATCTGAAACATTCCCGTCTGTTCTTCTCGTTCTTCTCCCTGCATAACCTGAGCCAGAACGGCCGTGTAAACAAGGCTGCCGCAGCCGCGCTCTGCCTGCTCAACATCGCCGTTACAGGCACAGCCAATGAAGAGGGCAAGATCAGCGTTACCGGGAAAGCCAGGGGCGAAAAGAAATCCGTCCATGCCCTGTTTGATGAAGTCAGGAAAGCAGGATACAAAGGCGGACGTGCTGTCATCACCCACGTGGAAAATGAAAAGTCAGCGGAATGCCTGAAACAGGAGATCCTGAAAGAATATCCGGATGCGGATCTGCAGATCTATCCGGCACGCGGTCTCTGCAGTTACTATATGGAACGCAGGGGCGTCGTCATCAGCTGCGAAGCTGCCTGAATAAACAAAGAGGATATGGTGTGAACCATATCCTTTTAAAATCCGAATGCGACGCCGCAAACCGCAGCGATCAGGATAATGAAGATCGGGTGGGTCTTGTCCTTCCATTTGTAGAAAGCAAGCAGCACCGCGAACAGCAGGACTGCCTTCCAGCGGAATATATCCGTGAAGTCCGTGCCCGGCTGGAACGCGTTTGGGCTCAGGAGGGATGTAATATAGATGCCTAATACCGCGGAGAGGATGAAACCGACGACTGCCGGCCGGAGTCCTTCAAATACACCCTTGACGATTTTGGAATCCCGGAATTTCTCCAGCATTCCCGCAATGATGAAGATGACGATGATGGATGGCGCTACCAGGGACAGCGTTGCGGCAACACCGCCGAAGAAACCGAACATATGGTTGCCGATATATGTCGCCATATTGATCCCGATGGGACCCGGCGTGCTTTCCGATACAGCGATCATCGTCGAAAGATCCTGTACCGTAAACCAGCCGTACTTTGCGCTCATTTCCTGCAGGAAAGGAACTGTTGCCAGCCCGCCGCCTACCGCGAAGAGACCGGTCTTGAAGAATTCCCAGCACATCAGAAAGAAAGTACTCATTCCTGTGCCTCCTTCCCCTGTCTCGCAAGAAAGAGAACATAGCCGGCAATGCCTGCCAGGATGACGAGGATAACAGTAGACAGATCTGTCAGTCTTTTCAATGCGAACGCGGCTGCGAAGATCAGGAACGTCCACGGATCTTTAACACCCTTTTTCAGCAGTTTCTCCACCGCCACAAACATCAGGACACATACCGCGACCTGGATCCCCTGCAGGGCATGCTGGACAACTTCCAGCTGAGAGAAATTGGAGATCAGCGCCGTGATCAGGGTAATGATGATCAGCGATGGTGAAACAACGCCCAGGGTCGCGACGATGCCACCCAGATATCCCTTTACTTTATAGCCGACGAATGTCGCTGTGTTGACAGCGATGATGCCTGGCGTGCACTGACCGATCGCGTAGTAGTCCATGACTTCGTCTTCGGTCGCCCATTTGTATTTTTCAATGACTTCCTTCTGGATCATCGGCAGCATCGCGTATCCGCCGCCGAATGTAAACAGCCCCATTTTGAACCAGGCTGTGAATAGATCAAGATATATTTTCATATTGATACCTGCCGCTTCCTATCATACCACCCGGTGCGGAACTCTGCAGAAAAAAAACGATATGGTTTCCCATATCATTTTTCGTTTATACCGTCAGATACAGCAGGCTCAGCGCGATCAGGATCTGCCCGGCGTAATACAGGCTGAGGTTGGTGACCCGCAGGATGAATTTCTGTTCGGGACCGAACGTGTTCAGGATCAGGACGATATCCGAGACCAGGAACAGCATCGCGCCTGCCGTAAAGATTCCCGTGAACATCGACGGAGTTTTGGCCATGCTTGCAAAAGCGCACACATTGAGCAGGACGACGGCACCGATGTAGAAGATGCCGAAGATCTTGAATGCCTTCTTTGCCTCGATGCGGGCAAAGATCCATTTCATCAAGAGCGCGGTCAGGATGACTGCCAGCACAATACAGATGATGAAGTTTCCGGTCATCCGCATAATTCCCAGCAGATAGGCGATATGCCCGCTCAGGAAGACCAGGATGCCGAGCAGGAAGACCAGCTGGCCTTTTTCCTGAAAGACATAGCGGAGGTTCAGCAGGACGTCCGCGATGCAGCCCAGCAGAAGACCGGCCGTGATCATCTTCGCGGCAGAAGTGCCCGGGGATAATTTCATTCCCAGGATCACAAAGCACAGCGAAGCCAGTCCCTTCATTACCACTGCCGGAACATACTTCTCCTGCTTTTCCATGCAGATGAAAGCAGCCATGATACAAAGACACAGCGGAATCAGAAAATACATAATTGCCTCCCGGATGCGCAGCACGCATCATTTCCCTGTTTCGTTTCTGTTTTCATTGTATACGAATAACTATATCCTGCGGAGGAAAATGCTTCCGGAGGATGTGCCTGTCTTTTCCTGTAAGCCAAAATCCGATACAATGTATAAGACCCGGAGGTGACGGATATGAGTATTGCGGATCTGGAATTTATTAAAATGTGCAGGGACATCCTGGAAAACGGAACGTCCACGGAAGGACAGAAGGTACGTCCCCACTGGCCGGACGGGACGCCTGCCTATACCATCATGAAATTCTGCGAGATCAACCGTTTTGACCTGCGTGAGGAGTTTCCGATGCTTACACTGCGTAAGACCGGCATCAAGAGCGCGACGGATGAAGTACTCTGGATCTGGCAGAAAAAATCCAACAACATCCATGACCTCGGTCCCCATATCTGGGATGAATGGGCGGATGAAACAGGCTCCATCGGGAAAGCATACGGCTATCAGATGGGCGTGAAGCATTCCTGCAAGGATGTGAACGAAGAAGGCCTTGTGCATGCCTTCCCGGAATATTATGAATTCGCACGGAACGAAGACGGCGAAGAGATCTTCCGTGACAAGGAGACCGGCAGAATCGCAGCCGTGAAGAAAAACGGCAGATGGCATATGGACCAGGTGGACAAGGTGATCTACGACCTGAAGAACGCCCCGTTCGGACGGCGGATCATGACGACCATCTGGAATCCGGAAGACCTGGATGAGATGAACCTGCAGCCATGCGCCTACAGCGTTACATTCGTCGTAACGCAGGAGAAAGGCAAGGACAAGCTGACCCTGAACATGATCCTGAACCAGCGGTCACAGGATGTGCTTGCGGCATGGGCATGGAACACATGCCAGTATGCCGTGCTCCAGCATATGATCGCGCAGGTCTGCGATATGGAAGCCGGCGAATTCGTGCATATCGACGCCAATGCGCATATCTACGCGCCGCGTCATATCCCGGCGATCGAGGAGCTTCTGACCCGTACGCCGCAGCCTGCCCCGGAATTCCGTCTGGATCCGGAGATCAAAGACTTCTACCGTTTTACGAAAGACAGCGTATCGCTGATCAATTACCAGGTTGCCGGGGAACAGATCCGGGACATCGAGATCGCAGTGTGAGGTGAGAATATGATCGCAGTCGCAGCAGTTGACAGAAACTGGGCTATTGGAAACAAGGGCGAACTCCTTGTGCATATTTCCGAAGATATGAAGAACTTCCGAAGAATAACTGCCGGAAAGACAGTCATCTACGGCAGGAAGACGCTTGAGACTTTCCCGGGCGGAAAGCCCCTGCCCAAGCGGGAGAACATCATTCTCTCCCGAAACCCGGATTATACCGTTGAAAATGCAACGGTCGTACACAGTATCGAAGAGCTCCTGGCACAGATGCCGGAGAATACCGATGACATGGTCGTCATCGGCGGCGGGATGATCTATCATGCCCTGCTCCCCTATTGTGACACGGCCGTGATCACAAAACTGGAAGCGGAATTTGAAGCGGACGCCTGGTTTGACGATCTTGACGCGGACCCGGCATGGGAATGCGCTGAACGGGGTGAAGACAGGGAATGTGACGGTCTTGTCTTTCACTTCGACCGCTATGAACGAATCAGATAACGAAGCACCGGAAACGGTGTTTTTACATATCCGTTTTCATATAATTTATTAGCATATATAATGATTCCTGCAGAGGAGGTAATATATGACGGAATTCAAAGAAAATAAAATGGGCGTCATGCCTGTCAGGAAACTGATCATATCGATGTCACTGCCGATGATGATCTCCATGCTTGTACAGGCTTTATATAATGTTGTGGACAGCGTATTCGTCGCCAGGATCGGCGAGCATGCCCTGACCGCGGTCACGCTGGCATTCCCGCTTCAGAGTCTGATGATCGCATTCGGATCCGGTGTCGGCGTCGGTATCAATGCCCTCTTGTCACGTTCTCTGGGCGAGAAGCGCTTTGACCGTTCCGACAAGGCAGCCAATACCGGCATCCTTCTGACATTCTTCAACTATATTCTGTTCCTTCTGATCTGTCTGTTCGTTGCCGGACCGTTTATCCGCACACAGACAGCAGATGCGGAAATCTATACCCTCGGCACGACCTATCTGAAGATCGTTACCGGATTGTCATTCGGCCTGTTCTTCCAGATGACATTTGAACGTCTTCTGCAGTCCACAGGTCTGACGATCTATTCCATGATCTCCCAGGGTACAGGTGCCATCATCAATATCATCCTGGACCCGATCATGATCTTCGGCCTGCTCGGATGTCCCGCCTTCGGCGTAGCCGGCGCGGCTTACGCGACCGTCATAGGCCAGATCGTGGCTGCGTGCATCGGTCTGACCCTGAACCTGAAATTCAACAAGGAGATCCACTACTCCGTTGACAGTATCCTGCATCCGGACGGAAAGACCGTGAAAACCATATACAAGGTAGGCGTACCGTCTATCCTGATGATGTCGATCGGGTCTGTCATGACCTACATGATGAACCGCATCCTCATCGTATTCTCCACGACAGCGACTGCTGTATTCGGTGTTTACTTCAAACTGCAGAGTTTCTTCTTCATGCCGGTCTTCGGTCTGAACGGGGGACTGATCCCGATCCTTGCCTATAACTACGGCGCAAGAAAGAGGTCCCGCATTGATGAAGCCCTGAAATCAGCTGTTGTTATCGCGGTCGGGATCATGATCGTCGGGACGATCGTCATGAACCTGTTCCCGGAAACCCTGCTTTCCTTCTTCAACGCATCGGAGGATATGCTGAAGATCGGCGTACCTGCCCTGCATATCATATCCATTCATTTCCCGATCGCGGCCGTATGCATCATCATGGGTTCCATCTTCCAGGCATTTGCCCTCAGTACATATTCCCTGATCATTTCCATCATCCGTCAGCTGGTCGCGCTGATTCCTGCCGCCTGGCTGCTGGCACAGACCGGGAATGTCAATAATGTCTGGTGGTGCTTCCTGATCGCGGAGACGACCTCCCTCATCATCAGCACATACTTCTTCCGCAAACTGTACCGGGAGAAAGTCGCAGTACTCTGAAACAAAGAAAAGGCATGATCTGTATCGGATCATGCTTTTTTTCTGCCTTATTGTTCTTTAAACGCTGTTTTGAGGAAGTCTGTGCGCCTGCGCACCATATCCTGTACGACGGGACTTTTCAGCACCATGTCATACCCGTGCAGGGTCCCTTTTGTCTGATGCACTTCAGCCGCTATGCCCAGTTCCATCAGCTTCTCCGCATAGATCAGGGCGCCGTCCCGCAGACTGTCAAATTCCGCTGTCTCGATATAGGTCGGCGGTGTCCCGGCGAGAGACTCTGCTTCAATCGGGGAACGCCAGTACAGTTTTCCGGCATCCGGATCCTGTACATACATCTGTCCGTAGGTCTCCATGTCCCTGGTATTGCACATGGCGGTGTCGGTATATAACCGCATGGATTCCGTTTCGCCGCAGTTCCCGACAGAGGGATACATCAACAGCTGCGCGCAGGGAACCTTCAGTCCTTCTTCCATTGCGGTAAGGGTAACGGCCATGGCCAGCGTGCCGCCGGCGCTGTCCCCGCCGACCGCTATAGGTGAAGCGGTATGTTTCAGCAGC
>CACZPD010000147.1 GCA_902782955.1 uncultured Erysipelotrichaceae bacterium | reverse complement strand
TGACGGACACACCCCGTTTAAGGATTTTAAAAATCAGGAAGCGCTGATACGGATTATCTGATAAAATATCATATAGAATTGCCGGGATGATGATCATCCCTGACGTCTTCCTTCCCCGTCCGGGAAGGTTCCGAATAAAAAAGATAAAGGAAGTAATGAATATGTCAAATAGAAATGTATGTGTAAAATGTGGTGCTTCCCTGATGAGTTCGTGGTCATTCTGCCCGATCTGCGGACACCCGATCGCTGATGATGCCACCAAAGACCAGCAGCTGCTGGATGCGTATTTCAAGCAGGAATTCCCGGAAGAGAAACCCGCAGCTTTAGGCGATGAAGATACTTTCAGCACCGAAAAGATGCGTCAGGAACTCGATCTGACAGACTATCAGATCGATCCGATCCTTGAGGAAAGCGATCCTGTCTATGTCAGCGAAAAAGAAGAAGAACAGGAATACCAGACGGAAGAACTTCCGACGATCGCAAAATTCGAGGCAGTGCCGGAAGAAGAACCGAAACCGAAGAAAAGTCGTTATGAACCGGAAGACGATGACGATGATGACGATACCGCCGAACTGTTCCGTTCCAAGTGGCCTCTGCTTCTGCTGATATTTCTTCTGCTTGCGGCTATTATCCTGGCTTTTGTCATCTTCATCAAGCCGACGCTTTCACCGGGCAAGAAGAAGGATGAGCCGGTACAGGAAACAGCAGAACCGGAACCGACGCCTGAAGTGACACCGGAGCCGACACCGGAACCGACACCGGAGCCGGTCAAGGAAAAGACACTGACGATCGGCAGCCAGCAGATCAACGTACGTGACCAGGCAAGCACAGCGGGAAGGATCCTCAGAACCGCCAAGCCGGGTGAAACATACACCTATACCGAAGTCACCGAAGCAGGCGGCTATACATGGTATAAGATCGGCGAGAATGAATGGATCGCCAACAACGGCAGCTGGCTGATATTGAATGACTGATCAAAAGAGAGCCCTCAGGCTCTCTTTTCTTTATGACCGGAAATGCGGAATATCCAGCAGATCCGGTTTTTCTTCACCCTCCGGTTTTCTGCCCCGGAGGGCGATTTTTCTTGTATTGCCGGAAAGTCTTGTATACAGATACAGGATCTCCGGCAGTTCTTCCGGATCTATTTCACAGCCGAATGACTCTGCCAGATAATCCTCCACCTTGTCTGCCGGCATATCATCGATCATCCGCAGGAAGAGCGCATGCACGACTTCCGTATCCATCATGCCCTGGGAACGGGCAACGACTTCCCTGAATTCCTGCCAATCCTCATCACTGTACGGATACCGGTACATGCCGATCTCCCGGATCTCATCATAGGAAGGGATCACGTACGGTTCATTCTCCAGTGTCTTTTCATATTCCCGGTAATACTTCGCCCGGTACAGTTCTTCGTGGATGAGTTTGCCGTCATCCAGGACCAGGTCCTCTTCCGGATCATACTGTTCCAGCATCTTCAGCACACCGGCTTCATCGGTATGATATGACGGGCTGCGGTTGAACAGGTCCGCGAAGACGAAGACCGGCGCCATCCCGTAATAGTAGATAAAGGCAGTCTTGCAGTCACGGAACCATGCCCTCTTTTTTCTCTCTTCCTGGAAATTCCATGTATCGATCTCTTTGTATACTTCCGCAGCGTCCCTTGTCATCTGCAGGATCCCGAAATCCGACATATGGAAATACTCTCTGGGAAACGGTGAGAACTCGATCATATCAAAGACATTGTCCGGCATTTCGATCCCGCCTTCCTCTGCCATTTCCGTGACCAGCGCGATCTCCTCATCATGCAGGTCGCTGAAAGCCTCCCGCATGACGGCCGGTTTCAGCATGACGCCTGCCAGTTCTTCCGCCAGTTCCGTCTGGTTCCTGCCGGCGCTCTCGATCCCGTAATCATGTGCGAGACCGATCAGCTCCGAGAAGGAGTTCTCCCCTTCCAGCAATGCCTCCAGCGTATCATAGCCGTCTTTGATCTCTGAAAGACCATATCTGCCGGCAGCTGCTTCCGTCAGTCTATCCAGGATACTGACCGCCGCGGCCTGCTTCATCTCTTCTCTTTCTTCTCCGATGAGATGATCCGGAACAGCGTTTTCCACAGCCTCATCCAGGATCTTCATCATTTTCCTGATCACATCATCCATTGTCTGTCTCCTTGTATGCGGCGATCTCACCGCCGGCTTTAAATTATTATGATCAAATAAGACATCCGTTATCTGCATTATACAACGCACAGGACTTCTCCGTCCGAAAGTTTCTGTAAACAAGGTGCCGGTTTGTCGTAAGATAATTGTATCGGAGGAAAACATAATGGATATACGGAATTCCATGCGCATCACGCAGACATGCCGCACCATCACGGAACTGATGGGTATCGAAGCACCGGAGAAAGCCGATGTCTCCAACAAAGCTGTCCTGGCAAAAGCGGAAACAGTTTTTCAGGGAAAGCCGGCAGAACGCGTCCTGCTGTATAATCCGGATGCCATTGCGCTCTGGCTCTATCAGAAATATACGGAAAAATTCATCCCTGTCATTGAGGAAACGCAGACAGCACTTCCGGTCTTATCCGTCATGCCGTCTGTTACGCCGGTCTGTTTCGCGTCCATGTATACGGGACTGATGCCCGCTGACCACGGCATCCAGGCATATGTCAAACCGGTGATCAAAGCCGATTCCCTGTTCGACGCGGCGATCCGGGCCGGAAAGAAACCCATTATCATTTCAACCGTCGGGGACAGCCTGACCGAGATCTTCAAGGAACGGGATATGGATTATATCGAATGCGAGACTCCGGATGAATGCAATGAAAAAGCGCTGGAAGTGATCGCGGCGGATGAACATGACATCGTCCTCTGCTACAACGCGAACTTCGACAGCACCATGCACCGCTGGGGACCGGAAGCGGAGATCTCCCTGGCCCAGCTGGATCATAACGCCAACGCCTTCCATACCCTGTGTGAAGCCGCCAGAACCGCCTGGGCAGGAAAACGGTGTGTATTTACCTTCCTGCCGGACCACGGCTGTCATGAGATCGACGG
>CACZPD010000146.1 GCA_902782955.1 uncultured Erysipelotrichaceae bacterium | reverse complement strand
TTCTACCGGCAAATGGCTCGGTGATCTGATCGCGCTGCTTTCCGGTATCTTTTATGCCGGCGTATTCATGCTGAACAGTTTTGAAAAGGGGGATGCGCTTTCTTCGGTCTTTTTCGGCCAGCTGCTGTGCGGGATCTTCCTTTCACCGCTGGTCCTGAGGGAAACGGATTTCACCATGCCGGTTCTGCTGTCCGTCTTTTTCCTCGGCGCCGTGCAGGTCGGTCTTGCCTATATATTTTTCACGACCGGCACAAAGTATATCGATCCGCTGACTGCTTCCATCATCAACGCGCTGGAACCGATCCTCAACCCTGTACTGGTTGCGATTTTTTATGGGGAGAAACTTGGAAAACTGTCTCTGATCGGGGCAGCTGTTGTACTGTGCGGGATTTTCTATTACAACTTTAAGGAAGCGGTAAAACAAAAAGAAATAACATGAACATTCCGGATCATGTTATTCCCATTCAAATGATAGTTCAGATGCGTCAGCCGGGGGATTCTTCAGCAGTTCTTCGATCCACGGACCATAGTTCGTATCACGCAGTACGGACATCATGAGTTTATAACCCGGATGGTGCATGATCGCCTCGGCGTCTTCTGCGAGTATTCCCTGATCGGCGGAGGCAAAGAACCATTTCATCAGATTCAGAACCTTTTCAGTTTCTTCGGCAGAGAGGTTCTTTTTATTGCAAAGTTCCTCAAATGAAGAGAAGAAAGATGACGACTGTCGTTCGATCAGGTCCATTGCTTTTTCATATATGCCGGGTGCGCCGTATGTTTTCAGATCGATTTCTTTCGTATGATAGCTGACACCTTTTTCATCCATCGTGAGCCATCCAAAGGTGCGGGCAGACTGCAACGGCATGCCGCTCAGTATTTCATACATATCATCTTTATGCCAGACTGCCTGGTTATGCTGATGACCGGTCATGCATAGCTGTACATTATATGTTTTAAGTAATGCCGCAAGATCTTCGTTCCGGATCAGATAACTGCTGTACATCGGTGAGATTCTCCCGCTCAGGATATTGTGATGGGAAAGAAAGAGAACATGTAATTCTTTTGATTTTGCTGTTTCCAACTGTTTCTTCAGCCATTGCATGGTAACATCACTGAAGTATCCGATGGTTTCACCGGGATGGGAATCATCCATGGCAAGGATCATTACATGGTTGTTTTCGGTCATATATGAGTGTGAATCAGGATCCTGTTCATTTATATTCAGCATAGGCATGATATATCGTTCCCATGCTTTCACGCTGATGTCGCCCTGGCTATAGTCGTGATTGCCTGTCGTAATGATCACTTCAATTCCTGCTTCCCTGAGTTTCTGAAGTTTTTGCGAAAGCTCCTTTACATCTTTTTCTTCACCGCTGCCTGTATTATCTCCGGTCATGATGAAAGCATCCGGTTTCTCTGCAATGACATGTTCGATCAGTGCATCTGTAACTTCCGGCACGACCGGTTCAAGCGGTACGACACTGTTGAACACTGAAGGGGAAGACGTATAATGAAGATCGCTGATTACTGCAGCGGTGAAATCGGGAGCCTGATAACGTATTGTTTCTTTTTCGGAAGGCTGTGCCGTACATGACAGCAGGCACAGTGCCAGAAATAAGATCCATATTTTTTTCATATATGCATTGTAATGGAATCGTGCGCTGTATGCCATGATTATACTGCGCCATTGATCGAATGATGGATGACGGGGAAATCTTAATAGACAAAAAAACAGAAAATCTGTTTTTGTCCGAAAAGGACGCCTCTGAATAATGATATGATTATCTCGTTGATATGATTCGGGATACAGGAGGGGTTATGAAAAAGAATACACAGAAATATGTCATTTATTTACTCTCCATGGTTTTGGTCGCCGGTCTTTCCTTCTGGGCAGGATCTGCTGCAGTAAAAAGAAATCCTGCTGAAGCAGAGATTTCAGAAGATCATAAGGAACAACTGGAGACATTGCAGAAACTGAACCGCCAAAGTATCGAAAATCTCGGGAAGGCAGATGGACCGATCTATGTAATCGGACATAAATCACCTGATTCCGATACCGTCTGCACAGCGATCGCATATGCACGGCTGCTGAATCAGCTTGGGTATGATGCAATACCTATGGTATCCGGCAAACCCAACAATGAAACAATCTATCTCCTTGAAAAGGCGGGCGTTGAAATCCCGGAAGAACTGATCGATGCATCCGGAGAAAATATTTTTCTGGTAGATCATAGTGAATATGCACAGGCAGTTGACGGAATGGAAGACGCGCATATTGTCGGTGTCCTGGATCATCACGGAATCGGAAACATAGCCACAGGGCATCAGATCGTTTATGAAGCAAAACCGATCGGTGCAACGGCTACGATCGTCTGGCTGGATTATATGAATTACGGGGTTGATATGGATCCTTCCACTGCATATCTGCTGCTTGGGGCTGTCCTTTCTGATACCGTTAACCTGACCGGCAGTACGGTGACAGAAGCGGACAGGCAGGCAGTCCCTGCACTTGCGGAAATTGCCGGTATTGAAGATCTTGAGGCATTGAGCAGGGAACTGGATGAAAAAAGACTGTCCTATGACGGTATGTCAAATGAAGAGATATTCTTTTCCGATTATAAAGAATATGAGACCGGCAGTATCACTTACGGTATCGGGCTGATCAGTGTGACAAACGAAGATGATTCCAGAAAGATGGCGGAAAAGATGAAGCAGGCTATGCCGGAAGCTGCCCGGCAGACAGATGTTGATCTGTTATACGCATCGGTAGGGATCCGGGAAGGCGATATCAAGATCGACTATATTATTCCGAATGAAGGAGAATCGGAAGAGATACTGACCGCTGCTTTTCCGGATTATGATGAATATGACGGTACTTCTTATATATTCCGGAAAGGTCTGGGCAGAAAGACAAAATTCGTTCCCGGTCTCTCAGAATTTCTGAGTGCGCACCCGCACGAATAGGAACTAAACACAAAAAAAGAAGAAAGGGCAGTTAAGTCCGGAAGGATTCCAGCAACTTTAAACAGCCCTTTTTTGTGATCGGAATACAATGAGAATACAGATTTTCCTGTTGAATGACTTCCGTTAAACAAGCATATCTTTGATGATCCAGTCTTTTTTCTTCAGATCATAGGGATTTCCGCAATATGGACAGTTGGTCTGGTGCATGGCATCGAAACTGCCGTTGCAGGTTGGACAGCAGACACGATGGATGGAAAAACCCGGATCCGCATGGGCATCTGCTTCCTTTTCCAGAACAAATTTGATCTTTTCGTCCTTTTCACGGACTGATCTGCGGATATATGTATCAGTCAGATACGCGGTTCCTTCAACCCTGAGAAGATTACCGCTCTTCCGGCATTTCCTGATATATACTGCACCGCGGTACTGCATATCCGCTATATTGTCAAAACGGGAAAGATCCGTATCACCTTCCCAGATGGAAAGCGTATCCCTTTCATCAGAGAACACGATGGTCCGAAGCAGGGAAAGGATTCTGCCTTCAAAAGCCTCATAGGAAAAATCGGGATCATATGCCTGCATGAAATTCATCATCTTCTTCCGGCTCCGAAGAGTTTTGACCAAAGGCATAGCGCGGCCGGCTTCTTTGAATACTTTGACAATAAGAAGCAGGCTGCGGATCATATACCATATAAACGCACCCACAAGGCCGTAAAATCCTCCCATGAACAGCGCGCCGAGGATCCGGTATATCATTTCCAGGTCATCCCAGAAGATAAATGCGAGCATGGCGATCGCGATACCGAAAATAGTGCCGGCCGTGATCATTTCTTTTTTCATTCTGTCCATCAGTCCTGCCCGTTCAACGATCCCGGGGACGGTATAGTAATATGAAACACATGGATATACATCATCTGTTTCGAAATGTGTACCGCAGTATGGACATCCGTCCTGTGCCTCAAGAACCGTCATCGTGTGGCCGCAGTTGGGGCAGGTGTACTCTCTGTTTTCATGCCCTTCATGATCCACGAAAGAAACATACAGGGTAACAGGACGCCGGATCTTTTTGATCTGCTTCCCGTTTTTCAGATAGGTAATATGCTGCATTGCTTCACGGTACTGGATCCTGGAAGTATATCCGTTTTCTTCATGCGGAATAAAACCGCTGATCTCTTCTTTAACGTGTGTAAATTCTTCTTCCCTGACAAACCCTGTTTTTTTCAGCCGTTTTTCCTGCAGATCAAGAAAATAACGCAGGTCACGGGAAGCACAGGATGGCTCCTTGCCGGTCAGGGACCAATTATGCAGTTCATCGGTAAACTGATCAAGCTGATTCATTTCAATACCTCCGGATGAAGACCGCAGACCCGATTGAAATAGTATACGGTCTGTACAGAAATCATTATAAAGTAACGGTTGGGAATATGTTATGCCGTGTTTAAAAAAGACAGATCATCTGTCTTTTCGGAAATCAAGAAAGAAACCGTTTTTTGCTTTCGCTTTTTCTATGAGGGCAGCGAGTTTTCCGTTTTCAAGCATCTCAGCATAACAGCTGCCCCAGCACTTGTCAGCGATCTCTTCTGCTGTCATGGAGAGATAAAAATCTTCGGGAAGATCAAAACTGTTTTCTCCTCCGCCGATGCTTCCTGCGGAAATACCCTGGGTCATGCAGTCCTGATGGATATAGGGGCTTCCATCTTCTTCAAAACACAGTGTGATCAGATTGCTGCCATGTTTAAAGTAATCTCCTGTGCGGGCAAGTTCCGTATCCAGATGAAAAAAGCGGAGATGGTACTCACATGCCAGTCTTTCAGCAACAGAGTCAAAAATACCGCGAAGCAGGACGTCGTTTTTCCGGAACAGCTTGATTGTCTTTTCTGTCATATGGATCTGGCATTCAGGATTTTTGATCCATACCGATTTTATTGTCGGAAACAGATCAAAGAAACCCGGTTCAACTTCTTCGATCTCTTCGTCTAAACCAAAAACAACACCTGCAGGATCTGTCATCCGCGGGTCATCCATCCATCTGGCCATATCCGCTTTTTGCAGATATGTCCCGCCATAGGCGTTAAATCCGTCATGTCTGTATCTGGTGTTTACGATCATGTTTTCTTTCTCCATCCGTTATTCAGCTCGCATCTGCATACAGCCTGTATTTTCCGCAGTGCAGACAGCGGAAAAGATAGCCGGTCAGATCTCCGTCTTTCCGCAGATATTCCTCCACAACATCAATAGGGTAGGAAGGTTCCTGTGCGGCATAGTCCTTCAGGGCTTCATCTTTGATCCCAAGTTCTTCCAGTTCCTGAATACCGACCGGTCCGAGATAGGCACAATAGTCATCACAGCATGCAAGCCAGTTTTCTCCCTGCCATGACATGTAGCCCGGTGTGCGGTGGAACAGTTCATCCCGTTTCCTCGGATCGGAGACCTTTTCTGCAAACTGAACAAATTCAGCGTTGAATTTCTCAGCTGCACTTCCGTCATGAATACAGGAAAGACAGATACAGTCAAGATCTTCAGCTGAATATACAGAATCAATATACTCGGATACCGTTTTTCCGCAGCAGTTGCAGACGGCTTCACCCCGGATCAGGATTTCATCGCTGTAAAGATTCGGATGATACTTAAATTCAATACACTTCATTTGCATTAAACCTCTTTTATCTATTTTCCAGTTTACTTATTCTTGATTTTACACATACATGGATTTTCCTGAAATAATTATACAGGATTAAAGACCTGATATTTCTGCTGCGAATTTCTATTCAGCAGAAAGTAGACGGAAAATGATATTTTGAACAGATATTAAGAGCAGCACAGGAATTGTTCAGATCATAGTGATGATTCAAAATGATTCAATAATGTCATGCGTTATTTCATCAGCGATTTGTTTATTCGTATCTTGATATTTTACATTTTACAGTTCAAAATATAAACTGTAATTTTTTAATGTTAAATGTTCATAAACTGCAGGCATCGTACCAATCAGATATTGAGAGTTTTCATCAGAAACTAATTAATCATGTACGATCAATTAGTTTTTTCATTCTTATAGGTAATTACATACAAATCCGGAAACAGATATTGTTTAGTCTGTGAGGCACTTTCAATGAAAAAAAAGAATATCGAACTAAATGGAAAAACAATACTTGTAACAGGATCACCGGGCTTTATCGGTTCGAATCTTGTTATGAGACTGCTGAAAGAAATGAAATCAGGCACGCTGATCAGTTTTGATTCCATGAATAATTACTATGATCCGGCTTTGAAGGAATACAGACTTCGGAGGATTGAAGAAACCGCAAAAAACAGCAATGTAAAGCATATCTTTATCAAAGGGAATATTGCGGATAAAGGTCTTGTCACCGGAACATTTGAAACTTATCATCCATCCGTTGTTGTCAATCTCGCTGCACAAGCCGGTGTCCGCTATTCGATCGTTCATCCGGATGCTTATATTGAAAGCAATATTGCGGGTTTCTTCAATATTCTGGAAGCCTGCAGAAATAATCCTGTCGAACATTTGGTTTACGCATCCAGCAGCAGTGTATACGGTGCCAATAAAAAGGTTCCTTTTTCCACAGATGATCCGGCAGACCATCCGGTCAGTCTGTACGCTGCTACGAAAAAAACGAACGAGCTTCTGGCTTACAGCTACAGCCATCTCTATCACATTCCATGCACAGGATTACGATTTTTTACTGTATACGGTCCTGTCGGCCGTCCTGATATGTTCTATTTCAAAACAGCGGACAAACTGCGAGCAGGGGAAAAGATCCGTATATTCAACTACGGGAATATGAAGCGGGATTTCACTTATATCGATGATATCGTCGAAGGGATAATCCGTGTTATGCAGGGCGTGCCGGAAGAAAAACAGGACGAAGACGGAGTCTCTGTCCCGCCGTATGCTGTCTATAACATCGGCGGCGGCAAACCTGAAAACCTGCTGGATTTCATAACGGTTCTCCAGGAGGAACTCGTCCGTGCTGGCGTACTGCCTGCGGATTATGATTTTGAAGGCCATCGTGAACTGACGGGTATGCAGCCGGGTGATGTTCCCGTAACATACGCTGACTGTGAAGCGTTGGAAGAGGACTTCGGATTTAAACCGCGCATAGGCATCCGTGAGGGACTGGGAGCATTCGCGGAATGGTATAAACAATATTGCGAACAGTAACTGTGTATTAGAAAGTGTAAGAATATGAGAATTACAGTTGCCGGGGTTGGTTATGTTGGACTTTCCCTTGCAGTGCTGCTGGCCCAGAAACATGAAGTGACAGCAGTTACAACAACACCTTCAAAAGCTGATAAACTGAATGCTTTTGAAAGCCCGATTCGTGACAATGAGATCGAACGTTTTTTTGCGGAAGCCAAAGCAGGGAAAAGAAAACTGTACCTGAAGACGACAACAGACAAAGCTGCTGCGTACGCATCCGCTGAGCTCGTCATTATCGCAGCACCGACAAATTATGACAGTCAGAAGAATTTCTTTGATACTTCAGCTGTAGAAGATGTAATCGAACAGACCATGAAGGTCAATCCGGACGTGTATATGGTGATCAAGAGCACGGTCCCTGTCGGATATACGGAGTCTGTCCGAAAGAAATATCAGACTGACAAGATCATATTCAGCCCGGAATTCCTGAGGGAATCGGAAGCGCTTTATGATAATCTGTATCCTTCCAGGATCATTGTCGGATGTGATGAAGGTTCTTATCAAATCGCAGAACAGTTTGCGCAGCTGCTGGCTGACGGAGCCATAAAAAAAGATATTGATATCCGCCTGACAGGTTTCACGGAAGCAGAAGCCATCAAACTGTTCGCAAACACATATCTGGCGCTCCGGGTGTCTTTCTTCAATGAACTGGATACATACTGTGAACTGAAAGGACTGAGTACATCCGAGGTCATTGACGGTGTATGTCTTGATCCGCGGATCGGGAAGCATTACAACAATCCCAGTTTCGGTTATGGCGGTTACTGTCTGCCCAAAGACACAAAGCAGCTGCTTGCAAATTATGACAAAGTTCCGCAGAATCTGATCCAGGCCATCGTTGAAAGCAACCGTACACGAAAGGATTACATCGCTGAGAGGGCACTTGAAAAAGCCGGTTATAAACTGGTCGAAGACAATTGGAATGCGGTAAATGAAAAGCGTGTCACAGTTGGTGTTTACCGTCTGACAATGAAGAAAAACTCAGATAACTTCCGGCATTCGTCCATTCAGGGTGTCATGAAGCGCATCAAGGCAAAAGGCGCTGAAGTTATTATCTATGAACCGACGCTGGAGAACGGCACAACATTCTTCGGTTCTGAGATCGTCAATGATCTGCGGAAGTTTAAATCAGGATCAGATGTGATCCTCGCAAACAGGATGAATGATGATCTTTCTGATGTTAAAGATAAAGTATATACAAGAGACCTGTTCAGACGGGACTGATAAAAAAACTGTTTATGTTTATCGGGTGAGGGAATTCAGGTATTCCTTTGCTCTTGAAAGATAATCCGGCACTTCATCATATACACCGTGTCCATAACCTCCATAGATATATCCTTCGCATCCGATCTTATTTATGATTTCCCGAGTTTTCAGTTCCGGGCACACACTGTCTTCACCGGCGCATACTTTTGAAAAAGGAGGATCCATGATGATTTCTGGGAAGAAGACAGGCAGACTGCTGACCTGATCCGAAAACTTGGCGCAGATCGTTTTGCCTTCGGTTCTGATTATCCTTTCGGAAACCCAGGCAGTGATATCAGAAGGATCCGCAGCCTCAGACTTTCCAAAGCAGAAACAGAAAAGATCCTCGGCCTGAATACCTATCATTTGTATTTCGAAAACAAATATCTGAATAATGCGGAATGGTGAAAAGCTATTCCGCTTTTGTTTTACAGTCTATATTTACGTTGATTGAATCCTGCGGAATGATCGATCATCCGGACACCGGAAAACAGTTATGTTCAATATAGAAATACCGTATACCTGTTCAGAAAGATGTGATGTTCAGTTTCATTAAATAGGCCGGGTAATTGCAATTCACTGCCCGGGATCTCCGCGGAAGCAGTCACGGGAATGGCAATATCTTTTTCCTGTCGTCCCCGATGAATGCAATAATCGGAATTGCCGATGACTTATGATCGGACATACGATGGAAACAGGTCTGTTCCGGTTGAACATCTGGCAGGAAGTGTCCGATTATTCTGCGGACGTAAATTGATTCAAGTTATAATGTTTTTATAGAAACAGGAGGAATTATGTTTGCGGAATATCCCCCGGAAATCCCCAGATGGGGTGTGTTTGAAGTTACTGTGCAAGGACCTTCATCAGGGAATCCTTTTACCGAACAGAAACTGACAGGCACTTTTACCGGAAAATCAGAATCCGTCAGTACGGAAGGATTCTATGACGGTGAAGGCATCTACCGGATCCGGTTCATGCCGTCTTTTGAAGGAAAGTACTCTTTCTGCCTGAGAAGCACATTTTTTGAAAGCGAAGTGACCGAATCTTTTTCCGTTCTGCCGCCGGAAAAGAACAATCACGGACCTGTCAGAGTGGTCAATACGCATCACTTCGCATATGAGGACGGCACACCGTATATTTCGATCGGTACGACAGCGTATGTCTTTGCGCTTCAGGAAGACACGCTGGTTGAGCAGACTTTTGAGAGTCTGCGTGAAGCGCGTTTCAACAAGATCCGTTTCTGCATTTTTCCAAAACATTACAACTATAACCTGAAGGAACCATATTCCTATCCGTATGAAGGCACACCGATGGATTCTTCGGTACTGACGCCGGACAATTTCATGCAGTATATGTGGCGTTCGGAAGGAAATCACTTTGATCTGAAGCGATTTAATCCTAAGCATTTCCAGAGAATCGAATACTGTATCCGCAGACTGGAGGAGATCGGTGCGGAAGCTGACCTGATCGTCATGCATCCGTATGACCGCTGGGGCTTTTCACAGATGAGCAGGGAGGAAGACGATCTTTACTGGCATTATGTCATCAACCGTTTTTCCGCTTACCATAATGTCTGGTGGTCACTGGCGAACGAGCATGACCTCATGATGAAGAAGACGACAGATGACTGGGAACACTACGCGGAACTTCTTCTGAAACATGATCCTTACAGGCATCTGCGTTCCATTCATAACTGCAGGGTCATGTATGATCACAGCCGTCCCTGGATCACGCATTGTTCCATTCAGAGAATAGATCTGTACAAAGGGGCTGAACTGACTGATGAATTCGCAGCCAGATATCAGAAACCTGTTGTGATGGATGAGATCGCCTATGAAGGGGATCTGCCTCTTGGATGGGGAAATATTACTGCTGAGGAAATGGTCAGGCGGTTCTGGGAAACAGCTGTGCGCGGAGGTTATCCCGGGCACGGGGAGACATATCTGAATGAAGATAATATCCTGTGGTGGTCACACGGCGGAAGGCTGAAAGGGGAGAGCTGGAAGCGTTTCGGCTTCCTGCTGGATATCCTGAAGGAAGTGCCGGGACATGGACTGACCTGTATTCCGGCGGAATGGGACTGTGTGACCGGTGTGCCTGAAAGTGAATGGACAACTCCCGTTAAATCCCAGTATATTTACTACTTCAGTTTCATGAGACCTTCTTCCCGGACGTTTTATATCGACGAGACGACACCCTATGCGGCAGATATTATCGACACATGGAATATGACGATCGAAACAGCCGGGATCTTCCGCGGATCATTTACGGTCGATCTGCCGGCAAGGCAGTATATGGCGGTCCGTCTGCGCCGCGTGGAAGAGTAAATAACAGATCCTGTGACTGATCTCAGTGAAAGATCAAGGAGGAGCAGAAATGAAAATGGTACATGTAACCATCCATACATGCCGCTTTGAAGAAGAAGTGAGCTTCTACCAGGACATCATCGGGCTTTCTGTCGACAGAGACATGAGGCCTGCCCGCAATATGGTATTTCTGAACGACTCCCCGGGTGATACCTGTATTGAAATCATTGATGATAAGAATGCACCGGATGCCGGAAATACAAATCTCTCCATCGGTTTCCATACAGAAGATATCGATGCGAAATATGCCGAACTGAAAGAAGCCGGTCTGGATGTTTCGGAGATGATCTCACCGAATCCGCATGTGAAGTTCTTCTTTGTAAAAGATCCTGCCGGTGTAAAAGTACAGCTGATCTGATTGAGGTGTTTCCATGAATGTCGCGCTAACACTTGCCGTGCAGAGCCTGTTTATGTTTCTGTTCATCCTGCTCGGCTATATTCTCTTTAAAACCGGAAAGATCTCATTATAAAAAACAGTCCCATACATGAACTCTTCGCGGAAGACGTTTCAATGAATGGGACTGTATTTTTATGCTTCGGAATGGGAGAGGAAATCTTTCACCCGGCAAGTTTTGTCAATGTATCACCGGTGATCCGGTAAACGGTCCAGTCCTCCAGCGGGACAGCGCCAAGCGACAGGTAGAAATCAACACTTGGCTTGTTCCAGTCAAGACATGACCATTCCAGTCTTCCGCATTTCCGTTCGACGGCGATTCCGGCAAGCTTTTTCAGGAGGGCTTTCCCATAGCCTTTTCCGCGATACGCAGGGAGTACATACAGGTCTTCCAGATAGATTCCACCGCGTCCCAGGAATGTTGAATAATTATGGAAAAACAGGGCAAAACCGATCTCTTTTCCGTTTTCACACGCAAAAATGACTTCGGCGACCTGCTTTTCGAACAGCCATTCTCTGAGCAGTTCTTCGGTGGCGACAACTTCATCCGACATTTTTTCATAGGCGGCAAGTTCCCCGATAAAATACAGGATCAGGCCGCAGTCATCGGGTACTGCTGATCTGAAAGACAGTTTTTCCATAATCGTTTTCCTCATTTGTTCAGAAGGGCTCTATTGTTCGAGAAGAGTAATAATGACATTGTCCGGAGCATTGAATTTCAATGTACGGACATCGGTGTAGATATCCTTTTCGTAATCTCCTTCATCAATTCCCATCTTGAGAAGTCTTTTACGGACCCTGTTCAGATTTCTGCATGAGAAGGTAAGATGCTGCTCGGGGAACTCTTTTTCTTCATTCAGACAGATGATTTCGATCTGCTCACCGCCGACTTCCAGAAGGAAAGAGGTAGATACAGAATCTTCCGGAACAAGCTGGCGGCGCATACGGAACCCCAGTTTCGCGACATAGAAATCCCATACAGCAGTTTCATCACTGGCATAGATCGTTGCCCTCGAGACAGTCATTTTTCTCATGAACGGGAACAGTACGCTTTTTTTCGCGTTTTTCCGCCAACGCCTGTATCGCTGGACTTCCTTTTTCCAATCGGGATGCGTGAGTACATAAGCCACAGCGATGAACATCATCTGGCCGATCAGTCCGCCGAGCGTATTGGTGACAAGGTCATCTACATCATAGAATCCCCGTCTGGAGATCAGCTGGATGTTCTCAATCGCGAAAGACATGAGGAAGCATGCGGTGACCGGACGGATGGTTACCTTTTCGCGGAACCATTTGAAGATATAGGGAAGGAGATATCCCATCGGGACAAACAGGGCAATATTCATGTATACCTGGGTGATATTGTAATACGCGTCGATCCGGACATGGGAAACAGCGGCGGAAAAACCTTCTTTGAACAGAACACGGAAAAAATCCAGAAATCCAAGATCAATATGAAATGAACTTGCAAAATCCTTGAACAGCTGAGCGTGTACGCGGTAATCATCCGCAGCGCTTCTTGAAAACAGAGTCAGATACAGCACTTCCAGAACATAAACAGCGAAAACCGCGATCAGGATGACCTGCCGCAGAGCAAGGATCCTGTCGGTATTCTTATTTGTGCTGTACGCTTCATGATAATTTATATTTCTTTTCCGGCATTCATATCTGTCCAGCGCGGGCATGGCAAAGATCATGACGATCACCATTACCGTCACAAAAATATTGACCGATATACTGTTTCCGCTTAATCGCATACTTACATCTTCTTTCTAAAACTGACAATACTGATTTTATCAGTGCTTCATATTCCTTTCAAATATCTGGACAAAGAAACATTTTAAGTTATGTGCTGATCTTCTGACATCCGGGGCTGCGGTTTCATGAAATCCCGGAAAGATCAGTATCCAAGTTTACGGTCAACGATGTGGACCGGATCCTTACCCTGCAGGATCAGGGAAACATTGTTTATCGCAACGTTCATGACGGTTTCATAGTTGTTTCCTTCACGGAAACCGCCTGAGATATGCGGTGTAATGTAGACTCTTTCCCTCGTCCAGAGAGGATGCATTTCTTCTGGTCGTAGATAAATCCAAAACGCTTCATAGGAGCTCCTTCTTTTCAGAATCAATAATCGATGATTTGTATTTGCCTGAATAAATTGCTTATTCAGCGGAAGACCAATAATAAGTATATCTGTTTTAACGGATATGGTCTCTGTATTTGACGCTTTTTTCCGGGATGAAAAAAGGAATGCCGGTCAGTAACCGACATTGCCTTGAATCGTGAATCTTTTTCAGAGCAGCTGATCCTCTGATTTCTTTCTGTATACCGGAATAGAATCCAGAGGTGCTTTTGCGTGAATGATCTGTCTGCCATCATGGATTTTTCCGTCCCTGATGTCTTCCCATCTGCCTTCAGGAAGATAGACATCTCTTTCAAAGGTATCTTCACAGAGAATAGGCGCGACCAGATAATCAGAACCAAACATGTACTGATCATAAAGACTCCAGCATTTTTCATCTTCCGGGAACTCATAGAACATCGCGCGCAGAAGGGGAGAACCGTTTTCTGAAGCTTCTTTGTACAGGGAAGAAATGTAATCCTTCAGGGAAAGCCGCAGGTCGAGATGCTTTTTCATGATCCTGAAGTTCTCTTCACCATAGCTCCAGAGTTCATTTGCGTGTCCTGTGTGAAGGTAACCGCCGCCGAAGTCCCTGTCGTCCAGAGGTTCGATATCGATCGGACCTCTTTCACCGTGCAGGCGAAGGACCGCAGTGAATACAGCGAACTCAAACCAGCGAATGAGAAGTTGATGGAACTTCGGATCCCTGTGATCATCAGTCATGAAACCGCCGATATCAGTAGTCCACCAGGGGATACCTGATAAACCCATATTGATGCCGCACTGCAGCTGGTCGCGCAGGGATTCAAAGGTGCTTGGTACATCTCCTGACCAGACAACATTGCCGTATTTCTGGGAGCCTGCCCAGCAGGATCTCAGCAGGTTGACCGGATTCTTCATGCTGTCTTTGATCTGTCCGTCATAAATGGCACGGCTGTAATACTGCGGGTAGATGGCGGAGCAGGAAAGCGCCGGACCGATAAAGTATCTGTATTGATCAAAATCATATTTGACAAAGTCAGGCTCGGCATTGTCCAGCCAGACCATATCGATGCCGAGATCCAGATAATTCTTCTTTACTTTTTCATACAGGTATTCACGGGCGAGGGGATTTGTACAGTCGATCTCCACACAGTCTCCCTGATAATCATATGTCTGCGCACCGCCTCTTTCAGTCCTGATGAGAAAACCCCGTTCATTCATTTCAGCAAAGTTTTCACTCTTCTTGTCTACGGAAGGCCATACCGAAACGCATACCTTGATTCCCATCTGATGAAGTTCTTCGACCATTGCCTTTGGATCGGGCCAGTAGGTTTCATCAAACCGCCAGACACCCTGGTACGGCCAGTGGAAGAAGTCAATAACTATAACGTCGATCGGCACGTTATGCTCTCTGCAGGCATGGGCGGTTTCCAGAACTTCCTGCTGTGTTCGGTAGCGCAGTTTGCACTGCCATAATCCCATCAGATCATCCGGGAATTCCGGCGCCCTTCCGGTAACGGAAGTATAATTGGCCAGAATTTCTTTCGGGGTATCTGCAGCTGTGATCCATTCATCCAGCTGCTTGACAGCTTCCGCGGTAAATTCCGTGATGTTCTTTCCAAAAGAGGCTCTTCCCACCGACGGATTGTTCCACAGAAAACCATATCCTCTGCTGGAAATCATAAATGGGACAGTAACCTGTGAATTTCTCTGCTGAAGATCGAGAATGCAGCCTTTCAGATCGGTGTTTGCCTGCTGGTACTGCCCCATGCCGAAGATCTTTTCATCAGGATCTGAATCAAACTTCTGCACGATCCTGTAATCACCGCCGATATAAGGAGTATATTCCCGGTTGATATATTTCAGGCATCTGCTTTCCCTGCATAATGTTCCTTCATAATTACGGAAGTATTCTCTTAACAGGAATTTTCCGTCTTTGTAAAAAGTGATGACTCCCTGGGGATTGACCTGTGCGGATATTCTGCCGTTGGAAATGACGGCTGTTTTTTCCGTGATTTCCACTTCTGCTTCTGAACCAGCCTTTTCACTGAGTGCCCAGTCATTGTCTGTAAAAGCAGGATACAGGGTACTTCTGATGCGCAGGGCGTCTTTGCCCCATCCTTCGATCCGCAGGGTTTCTTATTGATGTCTGACAGTCAGAACATTATTTTCCTTGATAAACATACATGCCTCCTGTTCTGTTCTGAATGATGATCTACTAATAAGAATACTATAAAAATACGGATTTCCGGGATGATCTCTTTCAGATGAGTTCAGACCTTCCGGTTTCATTTGAACAAAATAATATACAGCAGTTCATATAAACTGCATGGCAGCAGAGAGGGAGGTTGTGGGAGAAGGAAGGAGGTGATATTATAGAAAAATCATGTGATAACGAACGATATCCTACAGGAGATTAAGTCTGTTTATCTCATTTATGACCAGCAGAAGGGGATTAGCAATATGTATTACACCAATGTAATTGATTTAATCGGCAATACGCCTTTGATCAGTCTGGAACAGACGACCGGACTGCAGCTCTATGCAAAAGCGGAGTTTCTGAATCCGGGCGGAAGCATTAAAGACCGTATAGCTTTAAATATGATCGAAGAAGCGGAGAAAGACGGACGGCTGAAGCCGGGAATGACGATTATTGAGCCTACTTCCGGCAATACCGGGATCGGACTTGCGCTTTGCGGTGTAAGAAAAGGATACCGTGTCATTATCGTTATGCCGGAAAACATGAGTGAAGAAAGAAAAAAGATCATCCACGCACTCGGAGCGGAACTGGTGCTTACGGATCCTGCGCTGAGTATCGGCGGCGCAGTGGACAAGGCGCTGGAAATCGCATCCGGATCGGATGAGTATTTTGTGCCACAGCAGTTTCAGAACCCGGCGAATCCGAAGATGCATTACCGTACAACAGCTGCGGAACTTGTCAGCCAGCTGGGGAAAAGAATTGACATCTATGTATCCGGGATCGGCAGCGGCGGTACTCTGCAGGGAGTGGCGCAGTATCTTTTGGAACAGAACCCCGACTGCAAGATCGTGGCGGTCGAACCGAAAAACGTATCAGCCCTGCTGGGAGATGAACCTGGACTGCATCAGATCCAGGGAATAGGGGACGGCTTTATTCCGGATATCCTGGATACTTCGATTATTACGGATATCGTGGAGGTATCGGATGAAGACGCGATCGGTACAGCACGGGAGCTGGCAAGGGTACAGGGACTTCTGGTCGGAACATCATCCGGCGCCAATGTCTGGGCAGCCAAAAAAATGGCCGAAAAATACGGAAAAGACAAAGTCATTGCCACGATCCTGGCTGACAGGGCGGAGAGATATTTCAGTACGTCACTGATCTGACCGCGGCAATAGGGAATGCCATCCTGTTTGATATTACATAACATAATCAGCTTGAACAGCCTGAAAAGAAACTGA
>CACZPD010000145.1 GCA_902782955.1 uncultured Erysipelotrichaceae bacterium | reverse complement strand
GAAAGAGCTGAAGAAGATCGAAAAGGATCTCGAGCTCTACCGTGTGCATATGGAATCCTGGTGCCATGAAACATTCTTCTATGCCAACGACAGGGCGCGTATCAACGCATGTCTGGCAAGGATGGAAGAACTCGGCCTGCTGTATGAAAAAGACGGCGCCCTGTGGTTTAAGAGCACCGACTACGGCGATGACAAGGACAGGGTGCTGCGCAAGAGCGACGGAACATTGTCCTATCTCACACCGGATATTGCCAACCATGTATACAAGGTCGAAAGAGGCTATACGAAGCTCGTTGACCTCTGGGGCGCGGATCATCATTCCTATATCACAAGAATGCAGGCAGCTCTGAAGGCACTGGGTTATCCGGAGGGTACATTATCCGTGGATATCATCCAGATGGTCAGGATGGTGGAAGACGGCGTGGAAGTCAAGATGTCCAAGCGTACCGGCAACGCCATTACACTGCGTGAGCTGTGCGAGGATGTCGGCGTGGATGCCGCAAGATGGTTCTTCGTATCCAAGGATGTCGCAACACATATGGACTTCGACTTCAAACTGGCCAAGAAGAAGGACAACAGCAACCCTGTCTACTATGCCCAGTATGCTTATTCCAGAATGCATTCCATCATGGACAACCCGGAGATCCCGCCGCTGCAGATCTGTGAATCATATAAACGGCTGACCGATGAAAAGGAACTCCGCCTGCTGAAGATGATCAGCGAATTCCCGGATGTCACAGCGGATGCGGCACTGGTCAGAAAGCCGAACAAGATCACCGATTACATCATCAGTCTTGTCAAGGAATACCACAGCTATTACAACAGTTCAAAGGTCAACAACCCGGATGATCCGGAACTGACCAACGAAAGACTGGCCCTGACGAAAGCAGTCATGGTCACGCTGAAGAACGCCCTGGACCTGGTCGGTGTATCGGCGCCTGAAAGAATGTAAAAAAATCCTGTTGAAACAGGATTTTTTTATACTACATATGCTTTTGAAGCGCCGAGGTCACGGGCAAGCTGTGCGTACTTTTCAGCGTATTGTTCATCGGTTGTGAATTCACCGAGTATCTTCTGATTCTCCTCCCGTACGCCGAAGGGACGGTAGCGGATGATCTTGTAGAAACATCTGTCCCCGATGGTTTCCGCCACACAGCGGACAGTTTCTTCATTTTCCTGATCCCTGTCGGGGAAGATCAGTGTCCTGACTTCATACAGCTTGTCGATCGACAGCAGGTAGTGCAGGTTTTTGATCACGGTGTCCCGCTCTGCCCCGGTCAGCTTCCTGTGCCATTCCGGTCCCGCTGCCTTGACATCCAGCATGACGCCGTCGCAGTATTCCAGGATGCGCGGGTCATTTTCGAAGTCAAACGATCCGTTGGAATCGATCAGGCAGGTCTTGTCTATTTCCTTTACCTTCTGAAACAGTTCCAGCATGAACTCGTACCAGATCGTGCATTCCCCGCCGGAACAGGTGATGCCGGAGATATACGGCGCGCTGCGCCGGATCTCCTGCATGACGCCTTCCGGTGTCATCCACTGGATCTTGGGGGAGGAATTGTGCGGACATACCCGGATGCAGGTATCGCAGTTGACGCATTTTTCCCGGTCCCAGGTGATGCGGTTTTCTTCATCCCGCGAGAGTGCGCCGGCAGGGCATTTTGCCATGCATATGCCGCAGTCGATGCACAGGTTGATCGTTTCCGGATTGTGGCAGAACAGGCAGTTGAAGTGGCATCCCTGGAAAAAGACGGACGTCCGGTTGCCGGGTCCGTCCACATTGGAAAATGAGATGATTTTATTGATCGGTGCTTTAGTCGCCATGTTTCTGGATCCTGCGGTCCAAAGCGTGCGCGCCGTCCTGGGCGCCTTTGCCGAATACCGTTACGTTGTTCAGTGACTGCTTTCTCTGATTGAGCTTTTCGATCTCGGATTTCTTGACCAGGTAGCCTGTTACACGTACGACATCGTTGTTTTCCAGATAACCGGAGAAATAACGCAGGCCGTTTGCCAGGGAACCCTTGATGATCGGCAGGATCGCTTCCGGGGTGCGGATGTAGGTCTCTTCAAATTTGAAGATATCGCCGGTGCCGGTCGGGAAGTATTTATGGAAGATCTGGTTGACTTCCAGCTGTTCCAGCATGGTCGGTTCCACGCCGATCGGGATCCTGGTGCCGGGAGAATCCTGCATGCCGTCGGTATCGATGCCGACCTGTGCGTGCAGCCTGTATCTGTGATCAAATGCGTCACAGTACGGCGCTTCGTGTTCGGATACTCGTTTTTCAATGGCATCCATGATTTTTACGCCGAGCTGTGTGGCTTCCTTGTTCAGACCGAAGCCTTTTTTCTTGTCGGTAATGCCGAGGAGGTTGTTGCAGCACTCGGCAAGACCGACGACACCGAACATGCCGGTGAAGTTTTCCTGTTTTACGAATCCTTCCGTGGACAGGAAGTTGTTCTTGAAGAATGTGGATTCTTCAACGATGAACTTCACGCGCTTGTCCATATATTCCAGCTGGAGGTCGATATACGCAGGCAGTACCCGGTCAAGGAAATCATCTGCGTCTTTCGCGTCCAGGGAGCATTCATACAGGCGCATGCGGGGCAGCGTAAATCCGCCGCCTGCCTTCTTCAGACCGTTATAGCAGGAGGCAATGGCATAATCTTCGCCCCATTCTTTCACGAACATCCTGTGGTTGGCAAAGGACGGTTTGGCTGTCTTCAGCATGCACCGGATGCAGGCCAGCGCAAAGTCATTGCTGGTGCGCTCCGGATCATATTTCAGAGTGATATTCGGTACTGCTAGCTGCATCTCTTCGGTCAGCTCCAGGAACATCCTGGCTGTCGGATTGTCTTCCGGTCCGATATCAAAGTGGACAAAGGAATCGGTCAGGACCTTGTCGATCTGCAGGAGGAAGAGCTTTAATACCTTCTTTGCAAATGCGGGATCTTCCTTTTCAACAAACGGGTTCAGAAGGGAATCCAGATCGCCCAGATATACCGGATATGTGGTAATGGAAGGCACATGGGCATAGAAGATCTCCAGGGTGTTGACTGCTTCCAGCAGGTCTTTCGGCGGTTCGATGCCGAGGAATGCGCATCCCTTTTCAAACAGCAGGTCATAGTCCGGACAGATATAGCGCGGACGGTAGGGCATAACGCCTTCGTTCAGGTCGCATAATGCGCCTTTGTTCTTTGCTTCATAATATGCGTCGCTGTAGCGTACCGTATCATCGGTGCTTTCGCCGAGGCGTGCCAGTGCGATCAGTTCCTGACGGTATGTCAGTGTTTCATCCTTGATAATATTGAGTGCTTCGCTCATACATTGATCCCTCTCTTTTATATCTTAATGTTAATGGATTCCGGTTCCGGTTTACAGTATTTTGCATCAAAAAAACCGGCATTTCTGCCGGCTATAGCCTTATATCAGCATCTCTGCCCATTCGCCTTTGCGGAAGCGGCGGGACAGGAGTACGAAGCGTGATACCTGGTCTGCGAGGATACCGATCCAGATACCGACAAGACCCAGCGGGAACACGCCTGTAAGCAGCCATGTGACGCCCGTACGGATCAGGGTAACGGAGATCAGTGCGGCGAACAGTGTGTATTTGACATCACCGGCACCGCGCAGGGCACCGCCGTAGATGATCTGTGAGATCTGGAACAGGATGATGACCATGATGAACCGGCAGATCATAACACCCATACTGAGAACGTGGTCATCCGTGAAGAACAGGGAGAACAGGTTCCTGCCGAAGAAATACAGGATCACTGCCAGGATACATGAGATTGCAAGACCTGTCCTTTGACACAGGCTGCCGTACCGCTTTGCCTTTTCGATGTTCCTTTCACCCAGGCTACGGCCGATCAGGGCAACCGCTGTGACCTGCATGCCGTCACCGAACGAGAAGCCTAAACTCAGGAAGTTCATGCCGACCTGGTGGGCAGCGAAAGCGTCGGTGCCGAGCTTGGCGGCAATGACAGCCGTGTAGACGAAGCCTACACGCATGGCGATGTTTTCCAGGAACATGTTGGATCCCAGCCGGAAGATCGACTGCATGGCTTCCAGGGAAGCACGGATCTTTTCCGTTTTGATAAAGGGAACGCTGAGGTAGCTTTCCTTCGCAAACAGGGAACGTACGCTCATGATGAAGGCGATGACAGTTCCGAGGACAGTGGCAATCGCCGCACCGACCAGACCGAGTTTCGGGAACCCGAGATGACCGCCGATGAGCAGGTAGTTAAATACGACGTTGACGATGCTTGAAGTTACGTTGGTCGTCATGGCGATCCGGGTATTCCCGCTGCCTCTCTGGGCGGCGTTGATGACCAGGGTCAGGACATTGAAGAACATGCCTCCCTGGATAATGCGGAAATAGGTCACTGCGGCGGCGTGTGTATCGGGATTTGATCCGCACAGCTTCATAATCAGATCAGCCCCGAAGACGGTAATGCCGGTCACGATCACACAGGCGATCAGCGTATAGACAAGCGCTGTGCACAGGATGCGGTTGGCTTCTTCCTGGTTGCCCTGGCCGCGTCTTCTGGCAACCAGCGCGCTGACTGCGATATTAGGCGCCAGGAAAAACGAGAGAGCGATAAATTTCGGCTGGGTGGTAAGACCGACAGCCGCGACTGCGTAGGTTCCCAGGGCGGCGACCATCATGGTATCGATCATGCCCGCCAGGGAAACGAAGAAACTTTCCAGTACTGCGGGCCATGCCATTTTAAGCGTTTCCGCCAGTAATCCTTTTTCCTTTACATCCGTTGTTGTCATATCATCCCTCTGTTTCTGTCAGCCGGATCAGAGATATTTGCAGTCGCTGATCTTACGTTTGATTCCGTTGAGCACCACATATCCCTGGGGCGGGTCTTCGTGCACGATATACCTTGACCCGGGAGGTGTGGGTGCGTGGTGATGGCCGTATTCGGTCTCACATGTCAGGTCCTGCTCTTCAGGCACGATGTGCCCGTCCGAAGATCTGACCGGACGGCGCACTGCTTTCCGCAGGGCGGCCGAGACGATCGAGATCACCGCGATAAAGATGATCCCGAAGGTCAGGACGAACAGGAACCAGAACGATTCCGTAAAAGCTCTCATTTCTTAACACTTTCCAGGACGCCTTCCGCGAGTCCTGCGATTCCCTGGATGTCAGACGGGATGATGATCTTCGTGGCATTGCCGTTGGCAGCTGCCTGGAAGGCTTCCAGACTCTTCAGCTTGATAACGGAATCATCAGCGCCTGCTTCCTTGATGGCTTTGAGACCTTCCGCGGTAGCTTCGTGGATCTTGCGGATCGCTTCCGCACGGCCCTCTGCCTCACGGATCTCTTTTTCCTTTTCCGCTTCAGCCGCGAGGATCGTTGCCTGTTTCTTCGCTTCTGCGTTCAGGACTGCGGATTCCTTCTGACCTTCAGCTTCCAGGATCATGGACTGCTTGTGACCTTCAGCCGCGAGGATGGCGGCACGTTTTTCACGTTCAGCCTTCATCTGTTTTTCCATGGCTTCACGGATGGCTGCCGGCGGCTGGATGTTCTTCAGCTCGACACGGTTGACTCGGATGCCCCATGCGTCAGTTGCTTCGTCGATGATCGTCAGCATCTGTGAGTTGATCGTTTCCCTGGATGTCAGGGTGCCGTCGAGTGTGAGGTCACCGATGATGTTACGCAGTGTTGTGGCGGTCAGGTTTTCCATAGCCATGATCGGGTTTTCCACACCGTATGCGTACAGTTTGGGATCAAGAACCTTGAAGTATACGACGCTGTCGATGGACATCGTGACGTTGTCTTTTGTGATGACCGGCTGCGGTGCGAAGTCTGCGACCTGTTCCTTCAGCAGCACCCTGCGGCTGATTCGGTCGATGATCGGCACCTTGAAATGCAGACCGGCATTCCATGTGGTCAGGAATTCACCGAAACGTTCGATGACATACGCGTTCTCCTGCGGAACGATGTTCAGGCAGGACAGCAGGAGGATCAGTACGATCAGAACGACTGCGATCCAGAAAATGTATTTAAATAACATAATTCCACCTCCGTAATAAGTGATATTCCTATTATATATCAAAACGGGATACGGCTGAAACGGGAATACTTTACGATTGTCAAATGCCCGCAGTTTCACAGCAAATTTCCCTGAAACGTGTTATGATATTGCGCATTGGAGGTTCACAGCTATGAATGAGAATATTATCAGGGCCATTGCCTCGGAACTCAAAGTCGGCATTGACCAGGTAAAAAATACATTATCCCTTCTGGAAGAGGGGAATACAGTCCCGTTCATTGCCCGTTACCGTAAGGAAATGACAAAGGGACTGGATGAAGAACAGATCCTCTTCATCCAGAAACAGTATGACTATCAGAATAAGCTGGCAGAGCGGAAGGAAAGCGTTCTGAAGCTCATCGAGGAACAGGGCAAACTGACGGATGAGATCCGGAAGTCCGTGGCAGAGTGCACGAAGCTTTCCCAGGTCGAGGATATCTACCGTCCGTATATGCAGAAAAAGAAGACCCGTGCCGCCGCGGCGATCAAGAACGGCCTGCAGCCGCTGGCTGACTGGATGCTGGGGATGCCGCAGGAAGGCGACCTCATGCAGGAAGCTGAAAAATATGTCAGCGAAACCGTTAAGAATGCGGAAGCTGCCGTACAGGGCGCGAAGGATATCATCGCGGAAGTTGTCAGCGACAACGCCAAGCAGAGATGGGCATTCAAGGATTTCATCACGAATACAGGCGTCATTGAAACAAAACTGAAGAAGGACGCCAAGGATGAAAACCAGGTCTATAAGATGTACTACGAGTACAGCGAGAAGGTAACGCAGATCGCGGATCACAGGATCATGGCGATCGACCGTGCGGAAAAGGAAAAAGTCATTTCCGTATCGTTCGTCTTTGATGAGGAACATCTGCAGGAAGAAGCGCTGAAGAACCTGACGCACGGGAAGGAATCCGTCGTCCTGGATGCGCTCAGGGAAGCTGCCGAAGACGGCTGTTCGAGACTGCTTTTCCCGTCCGTTGAAAGAGAGATCCGCTCTGAACTGAGTGAAAGAGCGCAGACAAAATCCATCGAGATCTTCTCCATGAACCTCGAGAAATTATTACTCCAGCCGCCGCTGAAGGGCAGGATCGTGCTCGGGTTTGACCCGGCGTTCCGTACCGGCTGCAAACTTGCAGTCCTGGATGAGACCGGCAAGATGCTGAAGATCGACAAGATCTATCCGCATGCCCCGGTCGGCAAAGTGGAAGAAGCCAGGAAGAAGATGCTGGACCTGATCAAACGGTACAATATCGAGATCATCGCGATCGGAAACGGCACCGCTTCCCGTGAAAGCGAGAAGTTCGTGGCCGACCTGATCCGTGACTATCATCTTTCCGTCAGCTATGCGATCGTTTCCGAGGCAGGCGCTTCCGTCTATTCCGCAGGCGATATCGCCAGGGCGGAATTCCCGGATCTGCAGGTCGAGGAAAGAAGCGCCGTGTCCATCGGCAGAAGACTGCTGGACCCGCTGGCAGAGCTGATCAAGATCGATCCGAAATCCATCGGTGTCGGCCAGTATCAGCATGACCTGCCGCAGAAGGCATTATCCGAACGTCTGGATGAAGCGATCATGAAAGCCGTCAACCGTACCGGCTGTGATGTCAATACCGCTTCCCCGGAACTGCTCATGCATATTTCCGGTCTGAACAAGGCAAGCGCGGCGGAGATCGTCAACTACCGCAACGCCAACGGACGCTTTACCAACCGGAACCAGCTGATGAACGTTAAAAAGATGGGTGCGAAGACATTTACCCAGTGCGCCGGCTTCCTGCGTATCGTAGGCGGCGAGGAACCGCTGGATGAGACTTCGATCCATCCGGAAAGCTATGAAGCCGCGAAGAAACTGATGGCTGCCTGCGGCATCACCGCACTTGGCCAGGCAGACGCTGAATTCGACCAGGAAAAGACAAAAGATCTGGGCATTGACGCTTATACGCTGAAGGATATCGAAGACGCGATCCGTCAGCCGCTGAGAGACTACCGTGACCAGTTCGAAGGCGCCCTGCTGAAGAGCGACGTGCTGGAGATCAGCGACCTGTCTGTCGGCGACCAGCTGTCCGGCACAGTACGCAATGTCGTCGATTTCGGTGCCTTCATCGATATCGGCCTGCATGAGGACGGTCTTGCGCATATCTCCCATATGTCCATGAAACGGATCAGCCATCCTTCGGAAGTCGTTTCCGTCGGTGATATCGTTACTGTATGGGTCTATGCGGTGGAAGAGGAACGCGGCCGTGTGCAGCTGAGCCTGCTTCCGCTGGAAAAACTGCAGGAAAGAGACGCAGCTGTCAAATACAGGAAGAAAAAAGGAAAGAACCAGAACAAGCCGAAGAAGAAGGAAGTCACCATGGACGATGCCATGGCAAGGCTGATGGAACGCTTCGGAAGGAACTGATGCAAGAGAGGGATCCCGCAGGGATCTCTTTTGTTTTTTCCGGGAGGGGTTTTCGTGCTACTATTATATCAGCAGCTTCACCAATCATGAAAAGATAAGCATATGCTGGAAGAAAAGATCCGCTCCGACAGAATGACACTGCGCAGACTGCGTATTGAGGACGCAGAAGCTTTTTCTGCTGTCTTCGGAAAGGGGATCGGAAAGGAAAAAGCCGAAGAATATCTCTCCGTATCCATGGAGCGGGAAGGCGTCATCATGGTCATCGATACCGGCATGATCATAGGGTTTATCGAGGTGTTCCATATAGAAGCACATTCCGCTGAGATCGGCTACCGCATCATGCCGGAATACCGCAATCAGAAATACGCAAAGGACGCGGTCTTCCTGCTTACGAAATATCTGCATGAACATGAACATATCCGGAAGATCACCGCTAAGACAAGGACAGACAACGAATGGTCTGTCCGGGTCCTGGAACATAACGGCTATGAGCGGGTCAGGGAAGAGAACGGACTGCGGTATTATGCCCATTATCTGAAAGAAACCAAAGAGATGGAAACGCATGCGGGAAGTGAAAAGGAGATCATCCTCGCGGGCGGCTGTTTCTGGGGACTTGAACGGGCATTCAGACTGCTTGACGGTGTAAAGCATACCAGCACCGGCTACGCCAACGGGAACACGGAAGCCCCGGTATATGAGGAAGTATGCCGGAATGAAACAGGCTATAAGGAAGCGGTGCGGATCCTGTATGATCCGGATACGCTGTCACTGGATACGATATTGGAAGCTTTCTTCCTCTGCATTGACCCGACGGTGAAAAACCGGCAGGGAAATGATATCGGTACACAGTATCAGACAGGCGTTTACTACACGGACGAAAGCGACAGGGAGAAACTGAAAGCGATCTTTGCGGCAGAAAAGAAAAAATACGAAAACTTTTATACGGAACTGGAACCGCTGAAGAATTTCTGGACAGCGGAGGAATATCATCAGAATTATCTGGAAAAACACCCGGACGGCTACTGCCATATCGCATTTGAAGAAATGGAAAAGATCCGGGCACTGAACAGGAGGAAGTTATGAAACTTCAAGTATTGTTTCCCGACGGGAAGCGGGAAGAACTGAATTATGATAAAGAAGTCACAGCCCAGAAAATCGTAAGGGATCATGAGGATCACTGTCCCCATCCGGTCTATTTCTGCCGGATCAACGGCGTGGAAAAGCAGCTGTATGAAATGATCGGGGAAGACGCTGATGTGGAACTGCTGGATATCGTGGACCCGTATGCCAACATGGCGTACCAGTCTTCGCTGATCCTGCTGTATGTAAAGGCAGTGCATGATGTGCTGGGAAAAGATGTGCGCGTCGCAGTTGCAAATTCCTTAAGCAAAGGCCTGTTCACCACTATCCGCAGGGGCAATCCTTCGGACGAGAAGATCGCCGAGATCGAAAAGCGCATGCATGACCTGGTGATGGAGGATATCCCGTTTGTGGAAAAGAAAATGACGCGTGACAAAGCGATCCGCTTTTTCCGCGACAACGGGAACAACTATCTGGTCAGCCTGCTGGAAAGCGCGCCGGACCTGACGAACGCGTATCTGTGCACGCTGGATGACGAGACGGATATCTCGTATACGATCGTCCTGCCGTCCACCGGCAAGATCGACCTGTTCCAGCTGCGCCGCTACCGCAACGGCATCCTGCTCAGGTTCCCGCACAGGCTGTATCCGGACCGCGTCCCGCCGTATCAGGAACAGCGTCTGCTGTATGACGCTTTTTCCGAAGAGACGCAGTGGAACAAGATCATGAATGTACACTACGCGGCAGACCTGAATGCCGAAATCGGTGACGGGGAATACAAGGAACTGGTACTGGTCAGCGAAGCCCTGCATGAAAAGAAGATCGCCGAGATCGCCGGGCAGATCGCAGCGGAGAGAAAGCGGATCATCCTGATCGCAGGACCTTCCGCCAGCGGGAAAACGACATTCGCCAAACGCCTGTGCATCCAGCTCCGGGTGCGCGGTCTGCGCCCGCTGTATCTCGGCACGGATGATTATTTCCTCAACCGGGACGAGATGATCCCGGACGAGAACGGCAACAAAGACTTCGAATGTCTGGAAGCAGTCAATATCGGCCTGTTCACCGAGCAGATGAACCAGCTGCTGGCAGGGAAGAAAGTGGATATCCCGGAGTTTGACTTCATTACGGGAAAGAAGGTATTCGGCAGGCGCATCACATCCATTGAAAAATCACAGCCGATCGTTATTGAAGGCATACACGGACTGAACCCGCGTCTGACGGAAGGCATCAATGATGATGAAAAGTTCAAGATCTATATCAGCCCGCTGACACAGCTGAATATCGATACGCATCACCGCATCCCCACGACCGACGCGCGCATGATCCGCCGGATCGTACGGGATCACCGCACCAGGGGCAGGGACGCCGTTACGACGATCACCGGCTGGCCGTCCGTGCGGGCAGGCGAAGAAAAATACATCTTCCCGTTCAACACGGAAGCAGATGTATTCTTCAACTCACAGTGTCTGTATGAATTATCCGCTTTGAAGCGTTACGCAAGACCGCTTCTGGAACAGATCCCGCAGACGTCGCCTGCATATCCGGAAGCGCAGCGGATGCTGGCATTCCTGCAGTGCTTCGTGGAGATGGAGGATGACAGCATTATCCCGAACCAGTCAATCGTCAGGGAGTTTATCGGCGGCAGCGTCCTTATGAACGAAGAGTGACACAAACGGCTTCAGGATCACGAACCAGAGCACGGCGCCGATGAAGGCGCCGGCGGTATTGTTGATGAGGTCGGTGATGTCGGCGATCCGGGTGCTTAAAAGGAACTGCAGTATTTCGATCATCAGGGAAAAGAGGCCTCCGTACAGAACAGTTTTCACAAAGGAGGCTTTTCTTACGGCCGGGAACAGGATGCCGAAAGGAACGAACATCAGGATATTCAGGATGATCTGGCGTTTATAGTCACCGCGTTTGAGGACCAGGTCGATATACGGCCTGAGATTGAAACTGTGGCTGCCGGAAAAGGCATCCGGTATGCGTGTGAAAAACGGCATTAAAGTAATATTGAAAACAAGGATGATATAGAGAAAGAACAAAAGACCCGGCAGAACAGCGCGCAGGCTCCTGTCTTTGCGTTTCCGGAACACACAGAAATAAAACGCTGTGCATAATACGATCAGGTCAGGCAGAATTTCCATGCCCACACTATATCACGGTATGGGCGATGTGTCTTTCGCGGGAATGATTAAGATTTGCTGTGAAGAGACGCCGGGAAAACAGAAAAAACGAGCTCCGGCACCTGTGATGATGTACTCATTTACATGCGTGTATGTAATCTGTTTCAGAATGTTTAGGGACCGAAAAAAATATTATTGAAATGAAAGCGTTTTCGTATTATTCTAAATACAGAATCATGATTCACCGGAAGGTGTTCATTAAAGAAAAGGAAGGGATTAAATAATGAAAAAAATCACGTTATTCTGCTCTGCAGGCATGTCCACTTCTCTTCTCGTTAACAAAATGAGAGAAGAAGCACAGAAGAAAGGCGCTGACTATGACATCAACGCTTACTCTCTGAACGAATTAGACAAGGGTGCTGATTCTGACTGCATCCTCCTCGGCCCACAGGTTCGTTTCGCTCTCGATAAGGTTAAAAAAGCTTATCCGGACAAGCCGATCGATTTCATCGACATGCGTATCTATGGTCTGATGGACGGCAAAGGCGCAATTGCAATCGCTGAAAAATTAATGGGAGAATAATTCTTCTAAATCAATTAAGACAACAACTTCGGTTGTTGTCTTAATACTTGAAGCAAAGGCTAGAAAAGGAGAATAGAATGTCTAAAGTAGTAACATTATTCTGCGCAGCAGGTATGTCTACCAGCTTGCTCGTCAACAAGATGAAGGAAGCAGCTGCAGCTCAGGGGCTCGACTATGAAATCGCTGCATACTCATTAGGTGATTTTGATGAGAAGGCACCGTTAGCTGACGTCATCCTTCTTGGACCTCAGGTTCGCTATGCACTCGACAAACTGAAAAAACAGCACCCGGACTATAAGATCAGTGACATTCCGATGAGACTGTACGGCTTAATGGACGGCAAGGGAACAATTGAAATTGCAAAGAAAATGATGGGAGAATAATAATGGAAGGTACAGAATTAGTCGCTTTTAACATTATCGCAAACGTTGGAACAGCTCGTTCCTGCTACATCGGCGCTATCGACGCTGCAGCTGAAGGCAATTACGAAGAAGCTGAAAAGATGATCGAAGAAGGCAAAGAAGCTTTCAACGGCGGACACAACGCTCACCATGACATGCTGACAGCAATGGCAAACGGCGAAAAGATCGAAATGACATTACTGCTCACACACGCAGAGGACCAGCTCATGAGTGCTGAAGCATTCGGAATCCTGGCTGAAAAGTTCGTTGCTTTATACAAGAAGGTAAACGGCTGATCACAGCGTAAAAATGTCTGAAAGCCTGCATAACTGCGGGCTTTTTTGATTTTCGGGCAGATAACGAATATAATCATGGCAGCGGGGGAAGATATGCGTCAGTTTGGAAAGTTTTATCTGGATCAGGAAAAGGATATTATCGTGGAACTGTACATGAAGGACGAGGTCCTTTCTTATGTCCTGCGCACGCCGAATCATCATACTGGCAACCTGATCACCAACCTTGCAAAACTCTGTCATATGCCGATCTCCTTTGATGAGAACGGTCTGAAGATCGTGGAAGGCACGATTCCGTGCTATATCGACGGGTCGAACCGGAAAGTCTATATTTTCCGGATGGACAACACGAAAGTAGCGAATATCTATCCCGACGGGACAGTGGAAATGAAGGCATCCATTCCTTCCATTTCCAAGACGCTGATGAGCCAGACGAAGAACTACCGTCCGGGTATCGAGAAGACTGTGCTGAAGACATACATCCTGCGGGAATGCAAATTCAGGACGGACCTCCATACCCATATGAATGCCAACCTGGCACCGGATATCCTGATCGCGCTTGGTATCTTTCATCAGATCCGCTATCCCCTGTATTACATCAGGAAGCTGGATCTGAAATATACGGAAAGGCAGGGAAAACTGCTGGAGGAAAGACGGAAGAAGGCAGAGGAACAGTTTGCGGATTCCGGACTGACCGGCAAGTACCTGAAGCGGAAGATCGAAGATAATACATTTATCAACTTTGCGGACCTGATCCTGCATAACCTTGACAACGCGGCATACAACATCCCGCGCATCCGTGCATCCCTGGCAGTGCTGAAGGACGGACAGGCTGTGTTTACCAACCTGGAGAAAGTCTACCTGTACAGGTATGTGTTTACCAAGGGTATTCCTTCCGAAGACAGGATCCGCATTGTTAAAACAGAAAAAATACCGGATGAGGATATCCGGAACACATTGCTGAAAATGATGGAGGATCATGAAGATCCCCGTTATATGAATAACTCCCTGTTCCAGAATAAACTGCTCTGGATCGCCCGCGGGTATGCGCAGCAGGGCGTCGAGTATGCCGAGATCTCGGATACGACGCTCGTGAAGAAGGACGCGTCTGTGAAGATGCTAAAAGAGATCCATGAAGTCATGCCGCATATCTATGAAGAGACAGGCGTCATGATCCGTTTCCTGTGCGCGATCCGGCGTATACCGCTGACCATCATCAAGGACCAGGTCACGGCATATGATTACCTGGATGAGAATCTGGCGGTGCTGCATTCTGTCATGATGGACCCGTATGTGGCGGGAAGTGATTTCGTCGGTGAAGAGATGAATGACATCATGGACCTGAAGCCGGTCATCCAAAGCATCGTGCATATGAGCAAAGAAGATCCGTCTTTTGTCATCCGGATCCATGCCGGTGAGAATGACAGTCTGCGTGACAATGTGTACAACAGCGTCATGTGCGTCAAAAACTCACTGGAACCGGGACAGAAGATGCCGCATATCCGCATCGGTCACGGACTGTATACCGCGAATCTGAAGACGCCGAAGGGAAAGAAACTGATCCAGGCGATCCTGGACTGCAATGCCGTCCTGGAATTCCAGATCACATCCAACGTACGCCTGAACAACCTCAGCGCCCTGAAGGAACATCCCCTGAAGGAATATCTGAAGGCAGGCATACGCTGTGTGCAGGGAACGGACGGCGCTGCGTTATACGGCACGGATTCCATCGATGAAGAGCTGGCGCTTGAAAAACTGCTGGAACTCAGACCGGATGATCTGAAGAAGATGTGCGCGGCTGAGGAAGAAGTGCTGAAAGAAGGAAAAAAGGCTTTTGCGCGGAAAATGAAAAAACTGAAGCAGGAGCTGGAAAACAGGACTTATGAAGAGATCATCGATGAACGGCTGCGGGCATATTCTGCTTCGCAGGACAGGATGGTCGTGCATCAGAACAAACTGGACGCAAAGGATGTCTTCCGGGATATGATCCGGGAAATGCCGGCGGACAAACTGCCGGTGATCATCGCCGGCGG
>CACZPD010000144.1 GCA_902782955.1 uncultured Erysipelotrichaceae bacterium | reverse complement strand
CGTCTGCCAGAAGTTTCACAGTCACAGAATCCGGTCGGAATCCGTCACTGTCATCGTTGTCCATCCATTTCTTGGTGACATCGATGTTTCTCTTTGCAGGTGCATGGGTGTTTGTGACCGTGTAACGGTACAGCTCATCCCCGATCATTTCCGGTTCTTCCGTCATGGATATTGTATAACTGTCCACTGTCTCTTCCTCGATGGAATAATTCAATGGTTCTCCGTCTTTATACTTCAGCAGATAATCCCAATGCCAATACCAGACCTCGCCTTCGATGCCGCTGACTTTCTGCGCGTTATCCGCGGTAAGCACAACGGTATCTTTCACCTTCGATCCTTCGTGCAGGTTGACCGTGATGCTGTCCGGGCGGACACCGTCCTGATCGTCTGCATCGTTCCAGATCTTGCATACTTCGAGCGTCTCATATGCCGGGTAGTGCCAGTAGATGAACTGGGTATGGGTGCCGCTGGTATAGGAGTAATGCCCGTATCCTTCAGTTTTTGCCTGATCCGGCTCCCAGGTGTACGTGATCTTGTTGCCGTCATCATCATACACAGGCTGGTCCTTAACTTTGACTGTTTTCCATCCGTCCTGTTCAGACAGACTCGCGCTCTGCACCGCGGTCTTCTTGCCGCCGGCCTCAGCGTACAGGACCATCACGATATTCTTCGGGCGGATACCGTCGTTGTTGTCCTTATCATCCCACTCGATACCGCAGGACAGATCTATGAGCTGCGGCGCATGTGTATTGGTGAATGTGGTGATTTCACCGTCCTGACTGACGTCCGAAATACCGTATCCGGGCACTTCTTCCTCTTCCCAGTAATAGTTGATCTTCTTGCCATCCTTGTACACAGGAAGTTCGTCTTTTGTCGCTGTCCAATTATTATCATCACTCAGCGTGATCGTCTGAACTGTCTCCGGTTCAATGTCTGATCCTGTTCCGCTTCCGGAGATCCATCCCTGCAGTTTCACTGCGAGAGTTTCAGGTCTTTCGTGCGCAGCATCGTATTCATCGTTCCAGACCTTTTTGATAGTCCTGCTGCAAGTCTGCGGCGTATGAGTGTTGGTGATGGTAAAGCCTTCTTCCGCGTCACCGGTCACTTCATATGCATAGGTCTGCGCGCCGTCAGTACCGGTGATCACATCGGTCTTGATCTCATCGACCGTGTAGTCGATCTTCCGTCCCTCTTTATTGACGTTCAGATCCGTAAAGCTGCCTTCCCATTGATCCTCACCTGTTTTATCCTGCTTTGACAGGGAGAGCTTCTTGCCTGTATCTTTGCCGTCAGCGAGCAATTTGACCGTGACAGAAGCCGGCCGGAAGCCGTCGCTGTCATTGTTGTCGGTCCATTTCTTTATCACCTTTACGTTCGTCTTCGCAGGCTCATGTTTGTTGGTGAATATGGTCTTATCCCCTTCCAGATCTGTTTTCGTCAGTTGATATCCATCAGTGGTTTGCTCTGTCCAGCTGTATTCTATTTTCTTTCCTTTTTTGTAAGCCGGCAGATTCTCCACTGTTGCTTTCCAGTGATTGCCCTCGTTCAGCTTGACCGTCCGTACATCATTTTCGCCTTCCGTTGTATTTTCTCGCAGCGTCACGTTAAGCTCGGCAGGTCTGATGCCATCTGCGTTCTCATTATCATCCCAGTTCTTGCAGATCGTTCGCCTCGTTTCAACAGGTGTGTGCTTATTGGTGACGACATATCCCTTTTCCTGGCTTCCTTCGATACTGAAGGCATAGCTTCCCGCATGGTCGCTTCCGTTAATCACGCTCGTTGCCTGCTGCGTTACTTTGTAGCGGCCGTTTTTATCTACATCGGTGAATGATCCGGACCAGTTGTTACTCTCATCCAATTTCAAAGTCTTGCGCACGATCCATACGCCCTGTACGTAATTACGCAGCTGCATCGTAACAGCATCCGGGCGGATGCCGTCCTGATCTTCTGCGTCATCCCAGACTTTGCTCACATCGATGCTGATCTTGGCCGGGGTGTGTGTATTCGTGATCGTAAAGCCTGAGGCTGCATCACCTTCCACCTTGACGGCATAACTGTCCGTGCCATCGTCACCTGTGATGACATCTGTTCTGACCTCCTCTACGCTG
>CACZPD010000143.1 GCA_902782955.1 uncultured Erysipelotrichaceae bacterium | reverse complement strand
TTCCAGTGAAACGAATCCATCGTAGTCAATGGAAGACAATGCTTCCATCATTTCACGGATCGGCAGTTTGCCTTCACCGATGATCGTATAGGAATTGTCTTCTTCGCTGATATCCCGGATATGCACAAGTTTGACATACCCTCCGAGGTTGCGGATCGTCTCATCAGGCGTTTCGTTATGATCCAGATATGGATGATGCATATCCCAGAGTACACCGAGCGTATCATCCGCGAACTGGTCCAGGAGTTTCTGGAGCCTGCCTGTATCCACGAAAATGCCGCGTGTTTTGATCAGGAAAGTGATACCTGCTTCCCTTGCGGCCCTGATGATCTCCGCAAGCGCCGGCCAGATCACATCTTCACTGCCGGTCATCACTTCCGCGGAGACATACGGAACGCGCATGTTCTTCGCAAGATCGATGGTCCAGAGTATCTTATCCAGGGAACCGTCCTTCCCGAGATCAAGTGACGTATCCAGATTCGGTATTTCCAGACCGAGATCTTTCAGACTCCGCATCGAAGCAGTCATTGCGTATTTATGCAGCGGCTGTCCTTTTTCAAACAATTCCGGCCGTTTGAAAAGATCATACAGTTCGAAACCGCCGAAATGCATTTCGGAAGCAATGTTTACTGTTTCTTCATAGGACAGTTCAGACCATCCTCTTGTCGAAAATGAGAGTTTCATTCGTTCTCCTCCTCATATACGATCTTGTTCAGGGCATTGATATATGCGCTGATACTGGAACGTATAATATCGGTGGAAAGACCCCTGCCGGCATAGACTTTGCCGCCGGCGCGCAGTCTGACGATCGTTTCACCCATGGCTTCACGGCCTTCCGTAACAGCCTGGATCTGGAAGTCATCCAGTTCATAATGTCTTCCGACGATCTGTTCGATTGCAAGGAATGCAGCATCTACGGGACCGTCGCCAAGCGCTACGCTCTCAGCGATCTCGCCGTTTTTCAGAAGACGGATATGTGCGGTAGCGGAGAACTGACCGCATGAATTGATAATAAAATCATCGATCGTATATACAGACGGAACCTGCAGGGCTGCGGAAGCCACAATGGCATCGATCTCCTTTAAGGAGACCTGTTTTTTCTCCGCTGTCCTTAAGAATTCTGTATAGACCCTTACCTGGTCTTCTTCCGTCAGGTCATAACCGAGTTTTTTAGTCTCCCCGATGATCGTCTGGAGGGTATCATTCACGGTGAAATTCCGTTCTGTATTGTCTCGTTCACGCACACCTGTGTCAAACGGTGTCGTCTTTTTGCGTACAGATGTAAAGATACGGTCCGCCTGGTCGCATACGCGTTTCAGTTCTACTGTGCGGATACCGGCCTGGATATCATATTCCGATCCTTTTTTAGCCAGCATTCCGGCAAGATTTTTCAGGGAAGCGTTTCCGTCCGTGAACAGGGACGTCTTGATCTCATCCGCGCCTGCGATCGCAGCGCTCAGTGAGCAGGCATCTGCCAGGGCTATGTCATCGCTGCAGAAGATGCCGAGCGGTGTTTTATCAAGGGACGGTACATGTTCCTTCAGGTCACGGATAAAAGCAGCAGCTTCATCCGGGAACATGCTTCCGGCTGTATCGCATACGGATACGGACGAAGCACCAGCTTCAATGGATCTTTCGAGAAGCTCATAAAGGAACTCCCTGTCCCCTCTTGTGGCATCATTTGCTGTAACGGAAACATCTTTGGTCAAACCTGCTGCGAAAGCGACTGCTTCAGCAGTTTCCTTCAGCAGCGCTTCCGGTTTTTTATGAAACAGATATTCCATCTGGACCAGAGACGCCGGAACCACGATATTGATCCGCGGTTTTACTGCATTCTGCAGCGCCTCCCATACTTTCCCGATCTTATCCTGATCCGGTTCCGCATCCACACTGATCACACTGTCTTTTACTGTTTCACAGACAGATTTGATAAAAAGACTGTCTGCCTTTTCCTTTTCGATCGGACCCAGTTCGATGACATCCGCGCAGATCTTGTCCATTAGTTTCACAAGCTCGATTTTTTCCCGAAATGACAATACTGAGGCATTTGCCTGTTTGAGTGTTACATCGCTGATTTTGATCGTTCTCATGAATCTTTCCTCCCGTCTGTGTAATAAGAAAAACAATCCGGACATAAAAGTCTGATTGCATAAACTATACGACGGAATAACGAAAAAAAAAAGAAAAATGAATCTGTTTTCATGAAAATGAAGTATCATTCATTTTTCTCTTTATGAAATACTTTCATGATTTCTTCGACAAAAGCACCGGATCCTGTTTTTCCAAGCTGTACAACCAGATCGCTGACAAGTTTCTTCATTTCGGGATCCGTCTTGTTCAGCGCGCTGAGCAAAGCGGAGTAGGTTGCGACAGGATTCTCATGCAGCTGGATGGTAGAATTGATGCCCGCATCGATGCACGCGTCAAATATCGTATCGATAAACATCTTTCTTTTTTCATCGGAGATCGAGCTGAGCCAGCGGTTGAATACATCGATCATAAATACACTGACGGCAGCCAGTTCTTCCGCTTTTTCAAAGGTATTTCCCATTACATTCCATGAATACGGATCATGGGATTCCATTACTTTTTTGGAGGTACGGACGATCAGGGGATCTTCCTGATTCGGCAGAAGCAGTCCGATTATGCTGTTTTCGGGAATGATATGCACTGTCTTTTTAAATGCCTGCTGTATCTCTTTTGTACGCAGTATATTGTACAGAAATCCCGGTCCGTCATCAGAATAGATGCGGCGGATCTTCCGTCGGATCGACGGGGAACAGAAAGCTCCGGCATATACTGCCAGGTTCCCGCCTTTTGAATGGCCTCCCGTATATACTCTACGGACACCGCGGCCGCAGGTCCTGTTCAGATAGTCTACGGAACAGCGATGCGCCGGTATTTCCGTATCTGTTGTCATGTAAAAATCCTCACGCCATCCGGTCATGGAAAAATCCGTGCCGCGGAAAGCCGCGAATACCGTACCTGCACCGAGTTCGAATATAACAGCAGAGAACTGCAGATGGGTTTTTTCATCTGTAATACTCTCATAATCACGGCAGATCACATTTCGGAAACGTCTGCTTGCGGCAGCGGCGGTCAGAAGCGGGGCCGGATCATACAGGGTTGTCAGGGGGATCTCCCCTGCTGCCTTGTACCGTTCAAACAGCTCTTCTATCGTTATTCTTTCTTCCGGTTCGATCAGATCGTCCATATGAAGATAGGCCAATGTTGAAAAAATGAGATTGTCAATCTCATTGACCGGATCCAGAACAAAGGACAGATCACCTCTCCAGGCGATATAATCGAGCATGTTTGTCATATTTTCGCTGGCAGCCTTTCTTTATATCTAAAGATAATCCTCATTAAAATATACGACGGTTTCCCTTGAGGCGATTTCCCTGAGCTTGCGGACTTCATAACTTCTGATACGTCTGTATTCACCCTGTTTCAGGTTTCCCAATGTCAGGAACCCGTACTGCACCCGTTTCAGCTGCTTCACAGTACATCCGAAGTATTCCATCATACGGCGGATCTCACGGTTCCTGCCTTCCTGGATCGTGATGCGCGCTGCGGTCCTGTTTTTCTTTTTGGAACGCTCCGTAATTTCAACATTCGCAGGCAGGGTTTTGCCGTCCTCCAGGTCGATTCCTTTTTCGAGCCTGATCGCCATTTCGTCACTCAGGATGCCTTCCACAACAACTTCATAGGTCTTCAGGATATGGTTTCTCGGATGCATCATGATATTCGCGAAATCACCGTCGTTCGTCATGATCAGCAGACCGGTCGTATCATAGTCCAGCCTTCCCACAGGAAATATCCTTTCCTGTACGCCTTCAAAACAGCGCATGACGGTATCACGCCCTTTTTCATCCTGCAGTGAACAGATCGTTTTTGCCGGCTTGTTCAGGAGGTAATATACTTTTTCCTCTTCTTTGAGAACCTGTCCGTTGACAGTGATCTCATCCTGCGGGGAAACTTTGACACCCATTTCCCTTACGACGGTTCCGTTCACTTTTACTTTTCCGCTCAGGATCAGCTCTTCTGCCTTGCGTCTGGAGGCAATGCCTGACCTGGCTATTACTTTCTGCAATCTTTCTGTCATATCAATGTTTGTTCCGGGTGTTCCCCCAGAAACCGCTCCCTGCTTTCGTATAGTTATTCCGGATCATAACGGGGACCATGGCAAATTTCGCGTCTTCTTCCGCGAGTACTGCGCATGCACTCAGTCTTTTATGCCCGTCAACGCATACATAACCGTTTTCCTCTTCATCCACCTGTACCGGGATAGCTACACCGCGTTCCCGGATACTTTGAAGCAGATCCCCGGTTTCCTTTTCTTCATAACGGATCTGATCCAGAGGTACTTTTTTATTTATCATTCTTTTTCTTCCTTCTGAACTTTCTTCCTTTCAGGATCCGCAGGATGATGAGGAATATAAGCGCGAGTGCGCCGCACGCAACTGCCGCAAATACTGAAACTGCTGTTTCCCTCTGTGTATTCTCATATGTCAGCGTATCACTGATCAGCTGGCTTTCCCGGACATTCTGTCCCTTGCGGCGCATCAGCACGAATTGTCCCCCGTTCATCGCCTCAAATGAGATTCTTAACGAATCCTGATGCGTGATGCATGCTGTAATGTCACCGTCTTCCGATACTTCAAAAACTTCATACAGATCGCCGTCCAGGTCATCTGCCGGTTTTTCCAGAGAGAAACGAAGTCCTTCATGACTTTCCCAGGTCCTGTAATTTTTGCGGATGGTGATGCGGACCGGATGAACGACTGTTCTGCCTGTACTTTCAGCGATCATTGCACACTGCGCCAGCATGTCATCTTCGCCGTGTCTGTCAACTGTGATCACATAGGAGTCACGCTTAAAGAAATTGACTGATCCCGGATTGCCCAGGTCATCCTGCATCAGGATGCCGGAGACCCCGAGGTTCATCGGATCATTGTTGATGGAATAAGTGATCCGGTTGCCGGCAGCCATCCGGACGAGTTTCTCAAACCGGTAAGCATCCTCCCCGGTCGGATAGAATTCTTCCTTCTCAAGTTTTTTCTTGAAAGACAGGATCCTGTCTACGTCATTCTTGTACAGGGCTTCGGTTCCTGCGTACATCTCAGAGATCTCATTCATCTCTTCCTGCAGGGCTGACGTATCTTTTTCTTCTTTCTCACGGACGAGGATATCATATGATACGGAACTTCCTGCGTATTTGACCGTGACGGTCTGCTCACCTGTTTTGGAAAGATCAAATCCGCTTACCATTGAGGTTGTCAGCGGTACTGTCTTCGTCTCACCCCCTGGCAGCTGCAGCTGTACTGTGCCGCCTTTCAGATTCAGCCGGTCATCCTGTTCATACTCCGTCTGCGGTATGCCGGTGAGTTCCATATTACTGATCTTGGCATATTTTGCCTTGAATACCGTATCGGTGGTGATATGATCCGTTTCCTTATCCCATCCGGTAAACAGCATTCCCTTTTTGACCGGTTCATCCGCGTAAGCGTTGCTGCCATCCGGGATCATGTATTTCTTTTCCGCCGTGCCGTCATTGAATTTGCCGCCGTCGGCGTTGAAAGTTACCGCGTGATATGTGAGCGATTCCGTATCGGCGGAACCGTCGATCACCTGGTCAACATCATTCTTTTTGATATACCCGACATCCTGCTTGAAATCATATGCGTCTGAGAAGACTGAAATATCACTCTGGATACGGTAATAACCATTCACTTCCCCGAGTATGACAAAAGCATATTCTGCCGTATCCGGTGTCCTGTACAGTTCCTTTGCGTCACTGTTGGGAGCCCCGTATACCTTTACAGATGCGTGATCCAGCACAAGACCGATCGTATAGCGCCCTTTATCCTTATCGCCGAGATCCCTGTCATAGGAGCCCAGGATAGCGGCCGCCTTTTCTCCCCAGTACGGATCAGATGCGTATGAAACATTCATTCCGCCGGCTTTATTGCCGAAATGAGGACCGTGATATGTATAGGAGGAAGGATTGCAGTACAGATCGGAGATATAATTCTTGGCATGTGAAAGTACCGACCTTTCCGGACTGTTGTATTTGGATGAACTCTTTTCCGCATCACTGTCATATGCCGCATGTCCGAACAGATTGTTTTTCCGGTATGCAAAAGCGCTTCGTCCGTAGGCAGATTCATTGGATGACAGCGCCAGCATCATCATGGCATTGGCTCCGTATTCATACTGGTATTCCCAGAATGACGGGAATATACCGTAAAACTGGGAACGGTTCAGCGTATCGTCCGCGCTGTCGCCGTTTCTGTCGCGGTAATGATCCATTGTCTGACGAAGACCGTATTTTTCCGTAAAGAGTTTGTTTACATCATCAGCGGAATAGGAAGTCAGAGATCGGTGGGATAGATACATAAAATAGTTATAGTAAGGATCATCAGCGTTGACGCTGTATTTGTGTTTCCCGTTACGCAGATCTTCCGTCATATCCCGGAATGCATCTGTGCTGTAGAAATAATGACTGTCATAACTGTAATAATCACCATCCGGCAATGCGGCATCAGCCTCTCCCAGATCCAGGTCGACATTCATGTTTCCGATGCCTGTCTGAATGTGATGGATCAGTTTTCTGTTCCTGACTGTCCATGAAGTACGTACAGATCCGGTTTTTTCTTCCGGAACGATCTCGCAGTCATCCAGTGACATCCATCCGCGGACCCCGCTCAGTTCAAAAAGAACAGAGTTTCCGGTGGAATCTGTATCGAGATACAGGGCGTCTTTTCCGAAGCAGCCGTTTGTATAGCCGTTTTCTTTCCTGTCCTCAGACTGATAGGTGACGTTATAGTCACAGGCATCTGTCTGACGGATATAGACCAGGGCATATTCCGCCCGCAGGATCCTGCCGTCTTTGTAAATGCAAAGGTTATCATAATCAGTGCGGACATTCTCAAAAGCCCCGGATGCTTCGGCGTAGCTTCCGTAGGATTCATAATAGACTTCTTCGCTGACACTGTCCGCAAGGTAATACCTTCCGTCAGACGGAACACTCATTTCCGCATGCACTTCCATACGCGGGACAGCGGCTGAGACAGCCGCAGCCAGGAAAGCGATCAGTATTTTATCTGTCTTTTTCATAAGCATCCTCACCTTATCCGTTTCACTTCACGCAGATCACCATGGTAAGCGGAAGAAAACAGTTCTTCCGTATAAACTCGCCGGGTTCCTCAATATGCATTTTCCTGCCGTATACGGCATTGAAGAAATGCATCTTCCCGTTACCGAGATTCTCGTAGAGAACATAATGCAGACCATTCCGGTGTGTATATAAAAGTATGCCGTTTTTTCCGGAAAGCATAGCTTTTTCAGCTGCCCTGTTGCCGGGAAGTGTCAGTGAGACCGGCATTCCCTGCAGACGGAGCCAGACATACAGGACGGAAAACGCTTCTCCGGCAACAGCACCCATGACTGCCCTTCTGCCGAGCGATTCCGCTACTTTCTGCATCGGCTGTGTTCTGCCGTTGAGTTTCAGCAGATTATACGCGGCGATCCAGCCGCATCCTTTATCCTTTGTATTGAACCATCCGAAAGGAATGGATTCCATCCTTCCCTGGTCTATGATAAATCCTTCATCATCGAAACAGAGATCACTCATCCGGAGCCGCCACGGTTCCAGGATCCGCATCCAGCTCCGACCTTTGGCATAATACAGATTTTCCTTCAGCCTTGCGGTCAGGAACGGATCACATCCGTATGCCAGCAGTTTCAGAGGCTGATATGTCCTGATCAGTGTTTCCTCATAATTCCAGAAAATATGACGCAGTTCCTGAAGCGGGAGATCGGCAAAAAAACAAAGATGGAACTGTACGATCCTGTTTTCACAGGAATGTATCTCCAGCGCAGCCGGTGTCCCGTCCGCTGTCAGAACATTGACCAGAGACCGGTTTTTGCGGAACCACGGATCACCTGTCAATTCAATGATACGTTCCGTCAGTTCCCTTACGTCGTAACGATTTCCCGAAACAAGAGAGATCATTTTTGTCCTTTCTCAAGAAACGCATATACAGCCTCAAACAGGTTCCTGTCGTTTTCATAGGTAATGCAGTTTCTGACTTCTTCAGGATCCATCCAGTATATCGCGCTGACTTCCTCTTCCTGATTTCTGCCCGAACCGCCTTTTAACTGCGCAGCGAAATAGACGACTTCCTTCATGATGCCCGGTGCAGGAGAATAGGAAAGCGTATACCGGAATCCATCCAGCAATTCAACATCATATCCTGTCTCTTCCCGGATCTCGCGAAGCGCAGTTTCCGCTTCTGTTTCATTGTTTTCCGTATGTCCCTTCGGAAAGCACCAGTGACCCTGGACCTGTTGGATAACAAGATATCTTCCATTTGTATCTGTTACTACTGCCCCGCATGATTTTTCCTGTTTCATCTGCATATTCCCCGTTTCCACAAAAATATTATATAAGAAATCATGAATATTTCTGTTATACTTTTGTTTATTGAGGTAATTTTTATGAGAAAGATCGCTTTTGATTCAGATCGTTATTTGCAGCTTCAGAGAGATAAGATTCTGGACAGAATCAAGATGTTTCAGGGTAAGCTTTACCTGGAATTCGGCGGCAAGATGTTCGAGGACTTCCATGCGGCCAGAGTACTGCCCGGGTATGAACCCAACAATAAGATCCGTCTGCTTACGGAACTGAAGGATGATGTGGAACTCATTATCTGCATCAACGCCAACAGCATTGAGCAGTCCAAATCGCGCGGAGATCTCGGGATCAGCTATGACCAGGAAGTATTCCGCATGGTCGACGCCCTGCATGCCCTCGGCCTGTTTGTCGGCAGTGTCGTCATTACGCAGTACACGCATCAGCCTTCCGCCGATGCATTCATACGTCAGCTGAAAAGCAGCGAGATCCCCTACTATCTGCATTATCCGATCGCAGGGTATCCGATCGATGTAGATTACATCGTATCCGGGGAAGGCCTCGGAAAGAACCAGTATATCAAGACGCAGCGCAGGCTGATCGTCGTTACCGCACCCGGACCGGGTTCCGGCAAAATGGCGACATGTATTTCCCAGCTGTATCATGACCAGGCCAACGGCATCAAATCCGGTTATGCCAAATTTGAAACATTCCCGGTATGGAACCTGCCGCTCAGACATCCGGTCAATCTC
>CACZPD010000142.1 GCA_902782955.1 uncultured Erysipelotrichaceae bacterium | reverse complement strand
GCCTCTCATATCTTACATATTTATATTACAGGTTCCCTGCAGACCTGATGATGATCATTTTTTCTTATTGTGCATGAGATGGCCGATACCCATCCCGGCGAGCGAGATCAGTGCCCCGGTCACCAGCATGAAGAAATCCGGGCTGTTGACTTTGTTAAACGTTACATTGTTGGCCATGCTGAAGGTTGCGTATTCCGCGAGCATATACATGATGCCGAAACCGATCGTCCCGATCCATTTGCGGTTTCCCCAGTAATCATTTTTACTGATCAGGAAGGAAATGACGAAGGTGGATACCGGAAGGATGATCCACAGGAACATCAATGAATATCCCATCGCGTCCCCGGATTCCTTCGATGTAAACACCCAGAAGAAAATGATCGCTATGGCCCAGACGACCAGATAGGATAAGATCAAGGCCAGTTTTGAAAACTTTGTGTTGCTTTTAACTACATTCGTACTTTCATCAAGATAATCCACATAACTGTTCATGGTTGACTCTCCTTTCAGAAGGTAGTCAAGACTGACATGATACAGGTCGCTCATCTTCAGAACACTGATGATATCCGGATAGGATCTTTCATTCTCCCAGTTGGATATCGTCTGTCTGCTGACACCCAGGGCGTCAGCTGCCTTTTCCTGTGTTATACCGGCTTCCGTTCTTGCTTTCTTGATCTTGCTGCCTATATCCATATGTCCTGCTCCTTGCTGTTTCGTTATCTGCATTCTTGCTGAAGATACGTTTTATGTCTATCAAGTCTGTTTTACATCCTCGAAATTGGATGTCAAAATCCTTTTACATTGTTGTTTTTTCCATATTTCAGTCCTTTTCAGACCGTTTTTTTGCTTATTTGTCCCGGTAAAAGCATTCTGTCTTCGGATCACGCCTGACAAATGCCCAGAACTTTTCATTGTCAGTTATTACAGCCAGGTCCATGTCCGGTTCGATCCTGAAGTAATTGACATAGGAGGCATATCCGAACATTTCCTCTTTTCCGTCCATGATCCATCCGCCTTCGGCTTTCTCTGTAGTGACCCATTGGATATGCGCGATCCGGCATATCAGATCTTCCGGCAAGAGCACTTTCAGCTGTTTTGCGTAGTGTTCTTCTTTCGCTTTTCTGAAAGTCCGGTCATCCGATATGAGATACAGGACCGGTACCGCTCCGCTGGCGATCACCAGCGCCGCGCATCCGGTTCCTGCAAAGAGCAGGGGATGTGCGTTCATGAAAGCGGGATACAGGTAACCCCATAAAAAGAGAACGATCCCTGTGATGAATGGAAGGATCAGCGCTTTGCCCAGTGAAGCATGATGCGTCTTAACTCCGCTGTAGGGATCGAACATGACCAGTTCCGGGTTTTCAAGCAGTATGCTTCGTTCTTCTGATGTGATTCTGTATGCCATGGCATTCCTCGTTTCAGTTAATAATACGTATATGGTTCATGGGAAATGATCAGGTTCGCTCCGGCCGCAGCAGTTTTCTGAATCACTTCAGCAGTAGGCATAAAAGTTGTAACGATACCCGTGACTTCCATATCCGGATCCCCATAGGCAAGAATGTCGCATGTCGGGAAGATATGCCTTCCTCCTCCTATGGCATCCAGGATCAGGTAGCTTGTGTATTTCAAAACGGAATTCAGCGAAGCCCTGCAAGCTTTATGCTTTCATCCCAGAGTTCCTTCGCATTTTCTTCCACATAGGAGAGCGGGGAGGAACTGATAGTTTTCGTGCTGCGGTCATAATATCCGGCTTCAGATGACAGATAGCGGTCCTCCGTTAACAGATCTGCCGCAGCCTGTGAGGAAACCGGCAGTTCACCGAATCTGTCAGGCATGTTCTGTCTGACCTGTTCGATCCGTTCCTTTGTCATATTGCCGCCGGCGAGATTCGTTTCGCCCATAAACCCCGGATTCAATGCGTTCACCGTGATATGACTGCCTTTTGCCCGCAGTTTCCGGCAGAGCTCATAAGTGAAATAAAGATTGCAGAGTTTGGAATAATAATATCTCTGCCGCATGATCTCCTCCGTGGGATGTGCCAGAATATCCACACCTTTCCAGATGAGCTCTCCATAAGGCGGATTGTGCATATCGCTGGATATGTTAAGTATCCTGCCGTCATCCTCGATCTGAGGAAGGAGCAGAATTGTTAACAGGAAATGGCCCAGATGATTGCTCTGGAAGACGATGTCATATCCGTCTTCGGTCATGCCGGTCTTCATTCCGGAAATGCCCGCGTTGTTATCCAGCGCGTATATTGAGGTGCCTTTCAGTCCTTCGGCGAACGCTCTGACAGAAGATAAAGAAGCTAGATCAAGCTGACGGACTTCAACATTTTCGTTTCCTGTTTCCGATTTTATGATATTTGCGGCAGCGGTTCCTTTCTCCATATTGCGGCAGGCAAGGATCACTTTGTATCCTTTTGCGGCTACTTTTTTTGCGGTCTCAAATCCAAGTCCGGAATTCGCTCCGGTTATGATATATGTTCTCATTTTGATTACCTTTCTGCACATTGACCAATTCAGATTTAACGGTTGTACTTCCTGACGGCTGATAACAGCATTGTCAGTCCAATCACCAGCCCGGCTGTCATCGGGACAAATACGAGGACAGACTGCGTAAATGCTGTGCATATTCCGGAAAGGAGAAATCCGGCACCCATAATCATGACGCCTCTGCCTGAAAGGGTACAATATGCCTGTTTGTTTTCTTCCCTTACTTTGTCACTATGAAAACTGATGATCAGATCCATTCTCTGTTTTTTCCAAATCTGCCGGCCAAGCAAAATAAACAGCAGACCCAGCAGTATAAATAAGACTCCGGTTATGATGAACCAGGCTAAATCACTCATATCATCCTCATTCACAGTCCTGCATCAACAGGATATCATTTTGGGATCTCCACATCTTCACCTGTATACAGGTGCCGCAGGTGAAAACCCGCAGATGGATCTTTAAGATCCGAGTACGCAATGCTTACGCCGTAAGCTTCTGATACGTCCAGGGCTTTGTCGCCCATACCGTAGACATAATGATAATGGGGATGCGCATCTTCGATCAGTCTCGGCTTTCTGCCTGCGACCCATTCCGCATCCTGCATAAAATATGCTCTTTCCTCAATACGTTTGATCGTGCTTTCTGCCGGCATTTCCTTTATGGTTTTCTTTTTTCCTTTTCCCTTGATCAGGCGGTCGGTCCAGACACCGTCTTTGAATGATCCGATATACGTTTCCCTGACTGACTGATCACGCAGTATGGCAAACCAGTATGTATCATCCTTGCCGCCGATGATCCAGTCGACTTCATCACGGAATGCCTGGCAGAATTCGAAGCCGTTCTCTTTTTTCACAAGTTCTGTAAAGCGATAATTATCCATGATCCTTTTCTCCTGTAACTATATAGGCGCAACTTTTTTTGATGATCTTATAAGTATTTCTTCATATAGATCACATCATCGAACGGGTTATGATAGTAGGCTTCGCATTCCTCAAATCCATATTTCTTATATAGAGATATTGCGGCTTTAAGAGGTTCGATCGTATCAAGAACCATTTCCCTGTATCCCGCTGCCTTTGCATGTCTGATGATTTCCTGAACAAGCACGTCACCAAGATGCATACCTCTTGCTTCAGGCTTCACATATAAGCGTTTCATTTCACATCGCTCATCTGTATGTCTGTGATACGCAACCATCCCCAGCACTTTTTCATTTTCGGTTATTACGAGCATTTCTCCTTCCGGAGCAGTATATTTCAAAGCCGGATCAGCCAATTCATCATCTATATTCTGAAATGACAGATCCCGTCCAAGCCGTTCATGGTACTCTGTTATGAGATTGCGGACTTCTTCAAGATGATCCTTGCCGTCAGCGATCCGCATGATTCCCTCCATTAATGGTCAGTGTTTCTATAATTATACGAAATAAATAAGGGGATATCATCCCCCTGTCACAGGCAGTACTTTCTGCTCGATAAATTCAACCCTGTCAAATATCCTCGGTTTGAATGTGCCTGTCATACCCACGGATACATTCAGTTCCTTGTTTACGTATATGATATTGCCGCTGTCACCGATCGCGGCATAGACTTCTCTGTCATCGAATGGTTTGTACCATAAGTATCCGTAATTCATGTTTCCGAATCTTCCGCCAAGTTTCAGATGGGGCGCAGTCATTTCCTTTATGTATTCTTCGGAGATGATCTGCCTGTCCTTATACCGGCCGTTATTCAGTACAAGCGTGCCGATGACAGCCATATCCTTCGCTGACATGCACAGACCCCAGCCGGCTGTAACAGCACCCTGCGGATCGGTATACCATTCGTTTTTTCTCGGATTCTTATTCATAAAGAAATCAAACTGGTCTTCCTTGGAACTGTCGCCGTGTGTTATACGTTCAGGAAGTTCCAGCGGCTCAAACAGGTTCCTGTTGGCAAAATCAATGCATTTCTCCCCGACGGCTCTCTCGATGATTCCTGCCAGGATCTGAATGCCGAGCGTCGCATACCGGAACTCGCCTGTAATGCCTTTGCGGCCGCCGAGATAATCAAGTACCGCAAGCGTCCAGTCCTGTGAAGTACAGACTTTTTTCCATGGTTCGGACTTTCCTTTGTACGGTGCTGTCATGGTGAGCAGATGCCGGACCGTAACATCATAGATCGTTTTCTCGCCGCGTTTTACCCGGTAATCCGGAAAGAACTCCATTACTTTCTGATCCGGACTCTTAATGCATCCCTGATCCAGCGCGATTCCCGCCAGCAGTCCCATGATGCCTTTGGTCACAGAATTGACATTCATCGCGTCTGCAGTTGTAAAACCATGCCAGCAGTCGTCATAGACAGTTTCATCGTTCCTGACGGCATAGATCTGACAGATGTTGCTTTCGTTCCCTGTACTTTCAGAAACATATCTGTGCAATTGTTCTTGATTCATTATAAAAGCCTCCTCTCAGGTAAGATTTGGACGTCCTAAGAAAAGGCTAAAGTAATTAAAAATTGTTTTCAAGAGAAGTTTTATAACTTTTTTCCCAATACTGCCAGGGCTGCATAATGATGAATATCAAACCGTTCAGGTGCGTTTTCATCCAGAAACTTCCTGTGTTCAATATCCCATGCATTCAGTTCTTTTCCCGATAATGACGCCCCGACACCCCGGCATGCCTTCATCCTGCCGTGCCATGATTCTTTGGTAAACGGGACCATGAGATCATATTCTTCATGGTCTTCCAGTTCGAAATAATCAAAGACAACAGGGGGTATCCGTACCGGATGCCTGGTCTCTCCGGCACCCGTCCATTTCGGACTGTACTTCAGAACGATTTCTTCGCTTTTGCCGGCGATCGGATCTTCGAAGGGGAGCCATGCCATATTCATGATCAGCAGCTTTCCCTCTGGCTTTAACATCTTCGCCAGCTTCGGCATCAGACGCGCATGATCAAAATACCAGAAGCACTGGCATGCCGTGATCACATCAAAGCTTTCTTCCGGGAAATCCGTTTCTTCTGCAGAAACTGTCAGGAAGCTGATCTGCATATGACCTGCTTCCGCCAGACGCTTTGCCTGCGCGATCTGTTCGGGTGAGATATCCGTACCTGTCCAGTGGGCGCCGTATCTGTACATATTGCGCGGCAGCACACCGGTGCCGGTCCCGAGGTCCAGAACATTCTGTCCGTTTATACAGAGCTTTCTGTCTGTGATTTTCTGATAAAACGCTTCCGGGTAGATATCCCGGTATTTTGCGTATTCCCCGGATGTTTTTCCCCAGTCGAAGGGTTTGCCGCCGTCTATCCTGCTGTCTGATATTTCCATGTTAAACCGTCTCCGTAAATTCTGACTGAGCCAATAAACATCAGTTTTGCTGCATGTGGCATTCTTTTGACTCTGCCCGTTATTGTCTGTGCTTTCTGTAAACTGCCCGTACGCCGAGAATGGTAATGACCAGGATGACAATGCCGAGAATAAGCATTGCCAGGTCCTGGTGATGAACAGCGGAATAGAAGCAGATCCCGATCAGACCGCCGAAGATAACGATCAGAACGATTGCGGCGATAATGCGCACAGGCAAAGGAACCTTCTTTTCGAAAGATGCTTCCAGACAGCCTTCAACAATCAGTTCAAAAAAGAATTCCATGATCACTTCCATCCGGTCACCTCATCAACGTAAAAATGATCTGTTTTGATATTACTGTACAGATCATATGAAAATCCCCGTTCCCGCCCTCGTCTGTCAGTTGGCAATAGGTAGTAACCATACTCTGTTAATGTACACGTGTATTATTACTGAGCGTACATTTTACAAATGGGGAGTCGAACCCCGCATGTGCTCTCCATGCCACCTGGAGTGCGATTCATTCTCAACCGCGGGAGATCATGCCCACCCTGCCAGACTACCTTCAAATTCAGATCAGATCTGTGGTCCAGTTCAAACCCTGGATCGTTTCGTCTGTTTCTCTGAGCTCCCGTGCTAATTTGTCTACTTCTTTCTGGAGCTTGGAAACAGATACAGTACTGAGTATCCTGATCTCTGTTTTTGTATATCTGGATACCTTCTCGCTCGCTGAATTCAGAAAGCTTCTCATGATACCGATTTTCTGCTTAAGGCAGTCTCTCCTTGCGATCAGATCAGTCAGTGTCAGGTCACCGCTTTTCGTCTCGTTGTTTGTATGGTTGATACGTGCGATCAGTTCCTCAAGACGTTCAAAATTCTTATTTAACTCTGCAAGTAATTCATTGGGATCCTCTGCAGGCTTTTCACCGTCCTGTACTTTAGCGTTATTGTTAAGTCTTTCGCTGAGTTCAGCGATCCTGCGCTGCAGATCAGCTCTTTCCGATAATGCCGTTGCCAGTTTCATTTTCTGCCTCCTCATCTGCCATCATTATACTGCATGGTATCATCTGCTGTATTTAACCGCAGATCAAATTAAAAGAAAAAATCCTGTTTCCAGGATCCTATTTTTTGGAAAAACAGTTGTTTATCAATCAGTTGTGGACGCAAACATTACCGCATATCTGTTCATGCGCTGATCGTAGACGCTCCAGCATGCAGTACCCCACCATTCATGGCCGTCATCAAAGTAATTCGACCAGTCTGTTGTCCATTCAAATACTTCAAGTTCATCTGTTCCTTCCGGGAATAAAACGGAATTGACTTTCCGGAATTCATCCGGTCCGTAGCCTGAGGTATGCGGTGTTTCCCAGAAAGCATACCAGTAGGGAATCTGTTCTCCCTTTAAAGGATCCGGCAGGCCGCAGTCATAATATCGCCGGCCGATACGGTCTGTCCGGAGTATCTCCGGGACACGCAGAAGTTGAGCCGGATCGATCTGATGTGCCTTTGCTTTCCCTATATCCAGATTCCACGGGAACGGTTCATCGCGAACTTCCCCGCGGTCACTGATCACCTCTTTTAAATCTGTATCGATATCCCGTTCGATCACTTTGAGCATCGCAAACAACACAGCATCTTTGTGCGAACGGTATCCCTGATGCGGCGTATCGTCTTCGATGAGACAATAGTCGATGATACACCTGGGATAGTTTTCCATCAGTTTATAAAAAGGATCATTTATCAATTCACGCATATGATTCACCTGCCTGTAAATCTGACTTTATTTTGACTTTGCAAGTTTTGCGGCATAGAAGAGGTCCATATTGTCCTGTCCGCTGTCCAGCGCTGCTGAAAGCACCCTGCAAAAACCTGTCTCATCAAATTCTTTATCGAAATCTTTACTGTAATTTGTTGTAATCGTTTTTCCGGCCGTAAATGCTCTCACAAGGTCTTCCGGATTGTATGCATTATGCAGGGTACAGACACATACGCCGTCTTTCCACAGATATAAACATGGTTCATAGGGATGAGATGACAATCGGTATGTTTCGCCCTTATAAGTATATGTCACTTCATCTGAACGCAGATCTAATGATCCAAAATCATTTTCCATGATCGACCTCCTGATCAGATATTTCTTCAGCACTCTGGTAAACGGGAATTTACCAGCGCTTCATGTTTTTCTCATATTTGCGGATATATGATTGTTTCAGTTCTTCTGCCGATATTCCGTAGCAAAGCAAAACATCATTGTAGTACATAAGCACATCTGCCATTTCTTCAATCAGATCTGCTCTCAAGTCCTTATC